>NZLB01000208.1 GCA_002694075.1 Nisaea sp. | reverse complement strand
CGCTTCCAACGCGTCCCGATGGGTCAGGCTGACCAGCCCGCACCAGGCGTCGTCATTCATCGGCGCGCCCCGGCGCTCCAACTCGGTGCCGGTGGCGCCATCGATAACCACAACCCCGCCGGCGCGCATGCGTGCGATCAAATCCGCATAGCTCATGGCCATCCCCCAATCGTTTTTTTGGCTCGCTACCTGAAGCGGCGAAGAGGCGCAACAAAAAACCATTCCTCAAAAAAGAACAAAAATAGAACAAATATAAATTTGCACCTTAACTTCATTCCCAAGTGGCCCTTTAACCCGGCCTTTATCATGTGAAATAAAGCACTGAGAGCGCTGGAATGACCTCCTAAAAATCCCGTAGTACTCCCTAGTAGTTCCATTGACTCCCATATTTACCCATGATATCCCATGCCATACCGTGTCGGATGATGGCTGGCCCTTGTCCATCGCGTGGGCCTCCCGGAGCGAGACCGGACCGCCCGCGGGAGGACCGCCGGCCCGACGACACGCAACGAAAGAATAGCATTGGCAGCGATTGGGCTGATCACGCGCAGAGGGGACAATTGGGTGTCGGTCTTTCTCTCGACATTCGAGAATAAAGTGGATGGCAAGGGCCGAGTGTCGGTCCCGGCCCCGTTTCGTAGCGCCCTCGACAAGCAGAATTCCACCGGCCTGGTGCTCTTCCCCTCGCTACGCCACGATTGTCTGGAAGGCTGCGGCGACCAGCGCATTGAACAAATCGTTGAATCAATTGACCGGCTGGACGCGTTTTCCGAAGAGGCCGAGGCCCTGCAAACCATGCTCGCCGATTCCGTCAGTCTGGCGGTTGACGGCGACGGGCGGATCGTTCTGCCGGAAAAAATGATCACTTTCGCCGGTCTCGATAAACTCGCCGTCTTCGTGGGCCAGGGGCGGCAATTCCAGATTTGGTCGCCGACGCGCTACCGCGATTTCCGCGACCACAATCGACAAGTCGCCCGCGACCGCGGCCTGTCCCTTCGAATGGTACCGCGCGGGACCGGGGAGGACGCATGACCACGGCCGCCAGCGTGCACGCGCCCGTCCTGCTGAACGAGGTCGTCAGCGGCCTGGCGGTGCGCGACGGGGGGCTCTATGTCGACGGCACTTTCGGCGCCGGCGGGTATACCGCGGCCATACTAGCGGCCGCCAATTGCAAGGTTTGGGCGATCGACCGCGACCCCGACGCCATCGCCCGCGGCCGCGACTTGGCGGCCCGACACGGCGCGCGGCTCACGCTCGTCGAAGGCCGTTTCGCCGATATGGATCGCCTGGTCTCGGCGCCGGCAGTCGATGGCGTGGCCTTGGACTTGGGCGTATCATCGCCGCAGCTGGATCAGGCCGCGCGCGGCTTTTCCTTCCGCTTCGACGGCCCACTCGACATGCGTATGGAGCGCGAAGGCCCAACCGCCGCCGACATCGTCAATGGCGAGAGCGAAGCGCGCCTGGCCGATATCATTTTCCACCTGGGCGAGGAGCGCAAAGCGCGCCGCATCGCCCGCGCGATCGTCACGGCACGGACGACGCGGCCGATCCTGCGTACCGGCGAGCTAGCCTCCCTGGTGCGTGGGGTCGTGCCGGCCGCGCCGCAGGATAAAATCGACCCCGCCACCCGCACCTTCCAGGCCCTGCGCCTGCATGTGAACGGCGAGTTGGAGCAATTGGACGGCGGTCTGGCCGCCGCCGAGCGCTTGCTGGCCCCCGGTGGCCGCTTGGCCGTGGTTTCATTCCATTCGTTGGAAGATCGGCGGGTGAAGAACTTCTTGCGCGCCCGCGCCGGTCAAGCGCCACGGCCATCGCGCCATGTGCCGCAAGCGGCGCTGCGCAAGGCGCCACCGACCAGTTTTCGCGACCTCACCCGTCGGCCGTTACGCCCCGCCGACGCCGAAACCGCCGCCAACCCGCGCGCCCGTTCGGCCCGTTTGCGACTGGCCGAACGCACCGACGCGGCGCCCTGGCCGGTGTTGGAGGCGGTCTGATGCGACGTTCCTTGCTGTTATGGTTTGGCCTGGTTTTCGGCACCGCGGTGACCTTCTTTCTGATCTCCACCGATGTTCGGCGCCAGCGCGAGGAATTGGCCGACCTGCACCGCGAGATTTACCGCCATCAACAGGCGTTGCATGTGCTGAAGGCCGAATGGAGCTACCTCAATCGTCCCGACCGTTTGGCGCGCTTAATCGAAAAGCACCTCGAACTCACACCGATTGACGCCCACCACTTGGCGCCCCTAGCGGCCATCCCCCCGCGACCGCGGCCGCTCGCGGAGCCGACGGTCGGGCTTGTGACGGGACCTGCAACGACACCCACAACGGCGCCGACGACGGGGGCCGGGCAGTGATCGCCCGCCGCCGCCAAAGCGTGTCTCGGGGCAAGGTGTCCCTGGTCACCGGCATGGAGCGGGCCGCGCAGATCGCCCGTTCGCGTCTTTTGTTCGCCGCCGTCGTCTTCGCCGTCGGTTTTGTGGTGATGGCGGCGCGCGTCGTCGACGTGGCCATTCTCACCGATGGCAACGAGCCGCGCCTGGCGCGCGTGCCGGCGGCCGCGCCCCTCGCCACCGGGCGCGCCGACATCGTGGATCGCAATGGGGTTCTTCTAGCCACCTCACTGCGCGCCGCCTCACTCTATGCCGATCCCACCGAGATCATCGACCCGGCGGCGGCGGCGGCGCAATTGACCGGCGTGCTGACTGACCTCAAACCGGCACATATCGCCGCCAAACTGGTCCAGCCGAAACGCTTCGTGTGGATCAAACGGCATCTGACCCCCGCCGAAACCTTCGCGGTCAATCGCTTGGGCATTCCCGGCCTGCATTTTCAGACCGAGGAACGGCGCGTCTACCCCCATGGCGCGCTGGCCGCGCACGTGACCGGTTTCGCCGGCGTTGACGACACCGGCCTCGCCGGGCTGGAAAAAGCCTTGGACAGCCGCATCCGCGGTGACCAAACACCGGTCCGCACCAGCATCGATGTGCGCCTTCAGCATATCGTGCGCCAGGAGGTACAGCGCCAAATCGATGATTTCAGCGCCGTCGGCGGAGTTGGCGTGGTGATGGCGGTCGACAGCGGTGAAGTTCACGCCCTGGTCTCGCTGCCGGATTTCGACGCCAACCGGGCCGAAGTCACGCCACCGGAGGCGCGCTTCAACCGGGCCACCCTGGGCGTCTATGAAATGGGCTCGACGTTTAAAATTTTTAACACCGCGATGGCCCTGGAGAGCGGCGCGGTGACCTTGCGCGACGGCTACGACGCGACCAAACCGATCCGCATCGCGCGCTTCACGATCTCCGACTACCACGCTCAAAAACGCTGGTTGTCGGTGCCGGAAATCTTCATGTATTCGTCGAACATCGGGTCGGTCAAAATCGCCCTCGACGTCGGCACCGAGGACCAGCGCGCGTTCCTCGCCCGCCTTGGGTTTTTAGATCGCCTGGCACTCGAATTGCCGGAAACTGGCACGCCGATGACGCCGCGCCCATGGCGCCAGATCAACACCATGACAATCAGCTATGGCCACGGTCTGTCGGTGACACCGCTGCATCTGGCCGGCGCCGTCTCGACAGTTGTCAACGGCGGTCTGCGCCATGCCCCGACCCTGCTCGCCCAAGACACGCCGGCGGCCGGTCAGCGGGTGTTTTCGGCGGACACATCGAAGGCCATGCGCCGTCTGTTGCGCCTGGTGGTGAAAAGCGGCACCGGCCGTAACGCCGACGCCCGCGGCTTTTTGGTCGGTGGGAAAACCGGCACGGCGGAAAAATCCGGTGTTGGTGGCTATCGCCGCAAGGCGCTGCTGTCGTCCTTTGTCGCCGCCTTCCCCCTGAACGCGCCGAAATTCGTGATCCTGGTCATGGTCGACGAGCCCAAAGGTAACGAACGCTCCCACGGCTACGCCACCGGCGGGTGGGTCGCCGCGCCCGCGGTCAAGCGCATCGTCGCCCGCATGGCACCGCTCTACGGAATTCTTCCAATTGACGAAAACGCGCCGGAAATTCGCCGTGATTTGGAAATGAAACTCCCCACACCGAAGGGAGGAAATCGCCTTGCGTCTTTCTAAATTGATCCCCGGGACAGATCCCCGGCGCGACCCGACAATCACAGGGCTCACCGCCGACAGCCGGCAGGTCCGCCCCGGCTATCTTTTCGCCGCCCTGCCCGGTCACCAGGCCGACGGCCGCAATTTCATTCCCGACGCGGTCGCCCGCGGCGCCGTCGCCGTGCTGACCGCGCCGAGGCCCCAACTCGCCGCGCGGTGCGGAGACGCTCTGTTGATCGAGGACCGCAACCCACGACGTCGGCTGGCCCAGATGGCCGCCGCCTTCCATGGCGCCCAACCGGCGGTCATGGTCGCGGTCACTGGCACCAATGGCAAAACCTCGGTGGTCGAGGGCTGCCGCCAGATTTGGCGGCGCTTGGGCATGAACGCCGCCAGTATGGG
>NZLB01000207.1 GCA_002694075.1 Nisaea sp. | reverse complement strand
CGGGGCGGAATTCGTGGTCGCCATCTGCGGCGAGATCATGACCATGCCGGGCCTGCCGCGGGTGCCGGCGGCGAACAATATTCGGATCGACGCGGACGGCCGCATCGACGGCCTGTTTTAACGCCGCCGGCGCCGGCTTCGCCCGAAAAACGCCCGAGAAACCATCCGGAAAACAATCGTGCCGCCGGGCCGGCTTTGATATACTTCTCTCATGTCCGAGATTAAGCCGGAATTGTTACTGCAAGCCTATGCCGTCGGCGTTTTCCCGATGGCCGAGGGGCGCGACGACACCCGCTTGTTTTTCGTCGACCCGGACAAGCGTGGGATCTTGCCGCTGGACGGTTTTCATCTGCCGCGGCGGCTCGCCCGAACCCTGCGCCAAGATAAATTCGAGATTCATTGCAACCGCGATTTCGCCCGCGTCTTGGCGCTGTGCGCGGCGCCCGCCGATGACCGCCCGGACACCTGGATCAATCCGGAGATCGAGCGGCTGTACCAAGTTCTGCATGAACGTGGCCAATGCCATTCCATCGAATGCTGGCGTGACGGCGAGCTGGTCGGCGGGCTTTACGGTCTAGCCCTTGGCGGGGCGTTTTTCGGCGAAAGCATGTTTAGCCGCGCCCGCGACGCCAGCAAGGTGGCCCTGGCCCATTTGGTGGCGCGCCTGCGCGCCGGCGGTTTCACGCTGTTGGACACACAGTTCATCACCGACCATCTGGCGCAGTTCGGGGCGGTCGAAATTTCGCGCCGCGACTACCGCCGGCGGTTGGAGGCGGCGATTGCCACACCGGCCAATTTTTTCCCGGAAAACTACCCCGAGGACGGCGCCTGGTCGGCGGTCGGCGCGTTTTTGCAGTCGACCAACCAGACATCGTAAACCGGGTGCTCCAAAGCGTTCAGCCCACGGGACGAGGCGAACACCCAGCCGCGCATCAGGGCGAGGCGTGGCTCATTGGGGTTTTGCTGATCGATTTCCAGAAAGGCGGCCGCCTCCGGCGCTTCCTCGGGCGGCTTTTTATGGCAGGCGCGCGGGGTGATCCATAGGCTGCCGAAACGCACTTCCCGGTCGACCGGGACGGTCAGGGTCGAGATCCGCGCGGTGATTTTGTCGAGCCCTTGGAGGACCGCCACCGGATAGGCGGTCTCGGCGCCCCAGCCATCGGCGCCGGCCGGCGTCGCCGTGAGCAAGGCCAGGGCGATGGCTGCGGCGCGCGGAAGGTGTTTATTGTTTTTGTTGGCCATCGCCGGCGAAAATCGCCTTGCCAAGCAATTGCACCAAATCGACCGCGTCCTGGGTATATTCGATGCGACCGCCGGCGGCCAACATGGTGTCCTCGCCGCCGGGCGCAAGATCGAGATAGGAGCCACCCAGCAAGCCTTCGGTGGCGATCGCCAGGCTGGAGTCGCTCGGCACGCGGATGGTGTCGTCGATGGTCAGGGTGACGGTCGCCAAATAGGTTTGCGGGTCCAGCGACATGTCCGCCACCTGGCCGATTTTGATGCCGCTCATGCGGACATCGCTGCCGACCGCGATGCCGGTCGCGCGGTTGAAATCGGCGCGCAGTTGATAGCCGCCGCCGGCGCCAACATCGGCGGCGCTATAGGCCAGGACCACAAACACACCAGCGACCACCAGGACCACCGCTCCCATGAGCGTTTCGATTAGGTTGCGCTTCATCGTGCGCTCACTCCGGCGTCCACGCCTGATAATCGCCGGTGGCCTTGGCCCGTTGGCCGCCCTGCGAGGCGTGCCCGGGCGGGCGATAGGCGTACCGGGTGCCGGTCAAATTGGGCAAATGTTCACGCTGCCAGTCGTGATCGACGATGGCCTGCTGGTCCGGCAGGTCGTCGGTCGAATGGTGCAGCCAGGCGTGCCATTCCGGCGGCACTTTCGATGCCTCGGGTTGGCCCTTGTAAACGACCCAACGTTTTTGCCGGCCGCGCGCGCCGTCGCCGCCCTTGTTGACGTAATAACGGTTACCGAAGCGGTCACTGCCGACCAGCTTTCCGTTGAGCCAGGTGAATATGCGGGTGCCAATGGTCATGGTAGATCTCAATGCCATGGGGATGCGGCCAGACTATGTCACCGGCGTGAAATTTCGTCCAGCCCTGTCGCCGCGACCGGACGCCACGGCGGCGGCCGATCAAGCGTCTTGACCGGTGTCGTCGCCGGCGGCAGGCTGTGCCAAAGTCGTCGGCGCGACAAGGTCGCAAAGGACCGCGCGCCGCGACGTTCAATAATTTTCGGGCAGGGGACGCACAATGTCGAACGACGCGAAGGATCCAAACAAGGGGAAACGGCGCTCCTCGGAGTGGTGGGGCAAGGCCGACAAGGACGGTTTCGCCCATCGTTCCTGGATGAAAAACCAGGGCCTGCCCGAGGATATGTTCGACGGTCGGCCGGTGATCGGCATCGCCAACACCTTTTCCGAGTTCAACCCCTGCAACGCCCATTTCGGCGGCATCGCCGAGCGGGTCAAGCGCGGTATTTACGAGGCCGGCGGCTTTCCCGTCGAATTCCCGGTGTTTTCGAACAGCGAGTCGCAATTGCGACCGACCGCGATGCTTTATCGCAACCTGGCCTCGATGGATGTCGAGGAAGCGATCCGCGGCCTGCCGATGGATGGCGTGGTGCTGCTGGTCGGCTGCGACAAGACCACGCCGGCCCTGCTGATGGGCGCGGCCAGCTGCGATTTGCCGACCATTTGCGTGTCCGGCGGACCCATGCTCAACGGCCATTACCGGGGCGAGCAGATCGGCAGCGGCACCCATGTTTGGAAATTCAGCGAGGCGGTCAAAGCCGGTGAGATGACGCTCGAGGATTTTCTCGGCGCCGAGCAGGCCAACGCCCGTAGCGCCGGCCATTGCATGACCATGGGCACCGCCTCGACGATGGCCTCGATGGTGGAAAGCCTGGGCATCGGCATGCCTCATAACGCCGCCATTCCGGCCGTCGATTCGCGCCGCAATGTGCTCGCCCACATGGCCGGGCGGCGCATTGTCGACATGGTGCGCGAAGACCTGCGCATGTCGAAATTGCTGAAAAAAGAGAATTTCGAAAACGCCATCGTGGTTAACGGGGCGATTGGCGGCTCGACCAACGCAGTGGTCCACTTGCAGGCCATCGCCGGACGCATGGAATTGGATGTCTCGTTGGATGACTGGGACCGTCTCGGCCGTTCGGTACCGTGTCTGGTCAACTTGATGCCGTCGGGCAAATATTTGATGGAGGATTTCTATTACGCCGGCGGCCTGCCGGCGGTGATCCGCGAAGTCGGCGAGTTCCTTAACAAGGACGCCCTGACCGCCAACGGTAAGACAATCTGGGAGAACAACAAGGACGCGCCGAACTATAACCAGGATGTGATTTTCCCGTTGGCGGCGCCGTTCAAACCCAATGGCGGATTGGCGGTGCTGCGTGGCAATTTGGCGCCGAATGGCGCGATCATCAAACCCTCGGCGGCCTCGCCGGAGTTGATGAACCATCGCGGCCGGGCGGTCGTCTTCGAGGATATCGAGGACTACAAGACACGCATCGACGATCCGGATTTGGATATCGACGAGAACTGCGTGATGGTGCTGAAGAATTGTGGGCCGCGCGGCTATCCCGGCATGGCCGAGGTCGGCAACATGGGTCTGCCGTCAAAGGTATTGAAAAAAGGCATCACCGACATGGTGCGCGTTTCCGACGCGCGCATGAGCGGCACCGCCTATGGCACCGTGGTTCTGCATGTGGCGCCGGAAGCCGCCGCCGGCGGGCCGCTGGCGTTGGTCCAAAACGGCGACATGATCGAGTTGGATGTGGCCAATCGGCGCCTACACCTGGATGTCGACGAGGCCGAGTTGGCGCGCCGGCGGGAAACCGTCAAACCCTTCGAAAACGACTATCGGCGCGGCTATTCCAAGCTTTATATCGAACATGTCACGCAGGCCGATACCGGCGCCGATTTCGACTTCCTGATCGGGCGCAGCGGGACGCCGACCTTGCGCGAATCGCACTGATCCGCTTAAGGCATCGCCGCCAGCGCCTCGACGAAAAAGTCGGGACCGCCGAAATTGCCGGATTTGAGGGCGAGGGCCAGCGGCCGGTCGCCGATGGTCACCGTCGCCGGCACGCCGGCGGCGATTTGCCCGCCGATATGCAGGCCGCTGACACCGAGGGCGGCGACCACCGCGCCCGAGGTTTCGCCGCCGGCGACCACCAGCCGGCGCACGCCGCCGGCGACCAATCCTTTGGCGATGCGGGCCATGCAGGATTCGATTAACTCACCGGCGCGCGCCCGGCCGATTTGATCCTGCGCCGCCTTGACCGCCGCCGGCTCGGCGCTGGCGGCGATCAACACCGGACCCTGATCGAGAAATGGCGCCGCCCAGGCGAGGGCGTCGCCGGCGACATCATCGCCGGCCGCCAGAGCCAGGGGGTCGACCCGGAAACACGGCCGCCGGTCGGCGAAGCGCGCGACCTGTTCAAGGGTCGCCGCCGAACAACTGCCGGACAGCACCGCCGCCGGGCCGGCGACCGCCTGGGTCGCCGCCGCCGCGTTTTGCGGGGCCAGCCACCCCTGCGCGCGATAAACCTCGGGCAGGCCCATGGCGACGCCCGAACCGCCGGTGATCAGCGGCAGGTCTTGGCAGGCCGCGCCGATGGTCATCAAATCCGCGTCGGTGATGGCGTCGACAATCGCCATCGCCGCCCCCTCGGCGCGCAGGGCGTCGAAACGCGCGCGCAATCCATCGACGCCGGCGGCGACATCGGCGTGGCCGGCCAGACCGACACGATGTTGGGTTTGCCGCTGAAGCACTTGGACCAGATTGCTGTCGGTCATCGGTGTCAGCGGATGG
>NZLB01000206.1 GCA_002694075.1 Nisaea sp. | reverse complement strand
ATGCCCTTCAAAAAAGAGGGGCCAAACGGCCCCTCTCCTGTCTACGTTTTAGATGCCGGGTTTAGTCTTCCCGGCGCCGTGGCCCGCGCGAACGGCGCGGCGATTCGCTCTCCGGCCGTCCTTCAGGCTCCAAATCTTCGCCGGTTTCCTGATTGACCGCGCGCATCGACAGCTTGACCTTGCCACGATCATCGAAGCCCAGGACCTTGACCTTGACCATATCGCCCTCGTTGACAACATCGGTGGTCTTGCTGGTCCGGTCCTCCTGGAGTTCGCTGATATGAACCAGCCCGTCGCGGTTGCCGAGGAAATTGACGAAAGCGCCAAAATCGACGGTTTTAACGACTTTGCCGTCATAGACCACATTGAGCTCCGGTTCGGCGGTGATGCCGCGGATCCAATCGATGGCGGCCTTGGCCGAGCTGTCGTCGACCGCCGCCACTTTGATGGTGCCGTCGTCCTCGATGTCGATCTTGGCGCCGGTCACCTCGCAAATTTCGCGGATCACCTTGCCGCCGGAGCCGATCACGTCACGGATCTTGTCTTTCGGAATGGTCAAAGTGGTGATGCGCGGCGCGTTGGCCGAGACCCCTTCGCGGGCACCGGTCAGCGCCTGCCCCATTTCGTTCAAGATATGCAAGCGACCGTCCCGGGCTTGGCCCAGGGCGACATCCATGATCTCGCGGGTGATCGAGGTGATTTTGATGTCCATCTGCAAGGAAGTGACGCCGGCCTCGGTGCCAGCCACCTTGAAGTCCATGTCGCCGAGATGGTCCTCGTCGCCCAGGATGTCGGAAAGCACCGCGTAGCGGTCGCCCTCTTTGATCAGGCCCATGGCGATGCCGGCCACCGGCCGCGGCAAGGGCACGCCGGCGTCCATCAGCGACAGTGAGGTACCGCATACCGTGGCCATCGAGGAGGAACCGTTGGACTCGGTGATTTCCGAGACCACCCGCATGGTGTACGGGAAATCCTCTTTGCTCGGCAGCAGCGGCCGGATCGCCCGCCAGGCCAGCTTGCCATGGCCGATTTCGCGCCGACCCGGCGACCCGACCCGGCCGGCCTCACCGACCGAATAGGGCGGAAAGTTGTAATGCAGCATAAAATGCTCGCGATATTCACCGGCTAGAGCGTCGATGATCTGCTCATCCTGGCCGGTGCCAAGGGTCGCCACCACCAGGGCTTGCGTCTCGCCGCGGGTAAACAGGGCCGAGCCATGGGCGCGTGGCAGAATGCCGACCTCGGAAACGATCGGCCGCACCGTCTTGGTGTCGCGGCCGTCGATCCTGACGCCGGTGTCCAGAATACTGTTGCGCACAATATCGGATTCCATGGATTTGAATATGTCACCGGCGACCGCCTTTTCGGCGGCGTCCTGCAACATCTCCATGCCTTTGCCACGGGCCGCGGCGACTTGGTTTTGCCGCTCGGTCTTGTTCGGCTCCTGATAGGCCGCGCGCAGATCGTCCTCGATCGCTTGCAAGCGTTCTTTGACGGTGGCCACTTCCGGCGCCGGCGGAGCCACGTCGATCGGGTCCTTGGCGCAGGCTTCGGCCAACGCGATGATCGCGTCGATCACCGGCTGCATCTGCTCGTGGCCGAAGACGACGGCGCCAAGCATGACTTCCTCCGGCAGCTCCTGCGCTTCGGATTCAACCATCAGCACCCCTTCCTGGGTGCCGGCGACGACTAGGTCGAGGGCGCTATCGGCCATCGCGTCGATGGCCGGGTTGAGCACGAAGGCGCCGTCGACATAGCCGACGCGGGCGCCGCCGATGGGGCCGAGGAACGGCAGGCCGGAAATGGTCAAGGCCGCCGAGGTGCCGATCATCGCGACGATATCGGGGTCATTCTCCATGTCATGGGCCAGCACCGTGCAGATAACCTGCGTCTCGTTGCGATAGCCCTTGACGAAGAGCGGCCGGATCGGCCGGTCGATCAAGCGCGAGGTCAGCGTTTCTTTTTCGCTCGGTCGGCCCTCACGCTTGAAGAAACCGCCGGGGATTTTGCCGGCGGCGAAGGTTTTTTCCTGGTAGTGCACCGACAATGGGAAGAAGTCGATCCCCTCGCGCGGGGATTTGGCGCCAACCACCGTGCACAGCACGGTGGTCTCGCCGAGGGTGGCGACCACCGCGCCATCGGCCTGGCGGGCGACTTTGCCGGTTTCCAGGACGAGCTTGCGGCCGCCCCAGTCAAGTTCCTTACGGTAAACGTCAAACATCTTTTTTCAGTCCCTACATCCGCGATCGCGCGCCTGACCCGAAATCGTCACCGGCGTGTGCGCGCGCTATGCCTAATGGCATCGGCGCGGCGCAGCCGATCATTGAGAGCTGGTTATTTCGGGAGGGGAAACTTTTGCGCTGAGTCCGGTCCTCGTAAGCGCTCGCATCGCGGCGATCAATTCATGTCACAAGTGTCTCTCTCAATCGCGCTCTATGTGGCATGGACGGCCGGTCCGGTCAATCGATATCCACCGTCACCGGCGCATGATCGGAGGCTTTTTCCCAGCCGCGCACATCGCGGTGGACCTGAGCGCCGCGCACCCGTTCGGCGAGCCCGCCGGTGACCCACACATGGTCCAGGCGACGGCCCTTGTCGGCGGCCGACCAATTGCGCGCGCGATAGCTCCACCACGAATACAGCGGCTGCTCGGGCGGGATCATCCGGCGCACCGCGTCGACCCAACCAAGCCCGCTTTGCAGGGTGTCGAGGGCGGCCACCTCGACCGGCGTGTGAGAGACCACTTTCAGCAATTGTTTGTGGTTCCAGACATCGCTTGCGAGCGGCGCGATGTTCAGGTCGCCGACCAAGATCATCGGTTTGTCGGCGCGGCGCTGGGTGTCGAACCAGGTCCGCATTTCGGCCAAAAAGTCCAACTTATGGGCAAATTTGTCATTCTCGGCCGGGTCCGGCACATCGCCGCCGGCGGGCACATAGAAATTATGGATTTCAAGGCCATCGGCCAAGCTGGCGGCGACATGCCGGCCATCGGCGCGGCCGCACCAGTCATGGTGCGGCGCCGGGGTCAATGGTTGCCGCGAGAAAGTGGCGACGCCGTTGTAGCCTTTGAAGCCGCGCAGGGCAACATGGGGATAGCCGGCGTCGGCCAGCGCCGCGACCGGTACTTGATGGTCCTCGGCCTTGATTTCCTGGAGACAGAGAACATCGGGCGCGACAACGTCGAGCAGGCGCAAAACCTGGTCCAAACGCAGCCGTAGGGAGTTGATGTTCCAAGTGGTGATGCGCATCGCCCGCCCCCTAAACCACCTCGACCGAAAGCGGCGTCAACCCGTCGACATGACCTACCAACCGGTCACCACGCTGGACCGCCGCGACGCCGTCGGGGGTGCCGGTGAAAATCAAATCGCCGGCCTTCAACTCAACCAGGCCAGACAGATAGGCGATGGTCTCCGGCACCGACCAGATCAACGCCGACAGCACCGAGGACTGGCGCGTCTCGCCATTGACGGTCAAGCTGATCGCCCCGTCGGCGAGAATCCCGGTCGCGCTTTTCGGGTGCAGCGGGGCGATTGGCGCGCTGTGGTCGAAGCCCTTGGCCATGCACCACGGCCGGCCCAATTTCTTGGCCTCGGCCTGGACGTCGCGGCGGGTCATGTCGAGACCGACCCCATAACCCCAAATCAGGTCGTTGGCGGTCGCTTCCGGCACGTCGCGGCCACCGGCGCCAAGGGCCACCACCAACTCGATCTCATGGTGCACATCGCCGGTCGCGACCGGATAAGGGAAGCGCCCGTCGCTGCGCACGGCATCGGCCGGTTTCATGAAAAAAAACGGCGGCTCACGGTCTGGGTCATGGCCCATTTCGCGGGCATGGGCGGCGTAGTTGCGTCCCACGCAAAAAATGCGGCGCACCGGGAATTGCGTGTCGTCGCCGGCAATCGGCGCACTCGGCGGGGTCCAGGCGGGAAGGGCAAGGCTCATCAAAAACACTCAATCAGGGATGGGTCAGTCGCCGCGGCGACGGGGTCGTTAAAGCGCAAGGTTGGCGCAAACACAAGGCGCCGCTCACTCGGCCGCCGCCAGACCTTGATGGCGGCCGGCGCGTTGCCGGCAAGCGTCGCCAAAGGCGGTGAACAAGGCGCGATTATGGGCGGCCATCGGCCGTGGCCATTCCGGGTGCCATTGCACGCCCAGCGCGAAGGTCGGCGCGTCAACCACGCTGACCGCCTCGATGATGCCATCGGGCGCCCGCGCCTCGACTCGCAAACCGTCGCCCAACCGGTCAATCGCCTGGCCATGCAGGGAGTTGACCAATTGATCGTCGGCGCCGCCCCAGATGCCGGCCAAGACACCGCCCGCGGTCACCCGCACCGAATGGGCCACGCGATAACGCAGATCGCCTTCCACGTCGCGGCGCATGCGATGATCGAAATGACCTGGCAAATCGACCACCCGCTGATGCAGGCTGCCGCCGAAGGCGACATTCAATTCCTGGATCCCACGGCAAATCGCCAGGACCGGCACGCCGGCGGCGACCGCCGCGCGGATCAGCGGCAAGGTGGTGCCGTCGCGCGCCGGATCATGGGCGGTGCCCTCGACGCTGTCCGGTCCGTCGTAATGCCCCGGCTCCACGTTCGACGGGCTGCCGGTCAACAGCAAACCGTCCAAACGCGCGATCATACTGGCGACGTCCAAAGGGGTCGGCAAGGAGGGGATGATCATCGGTGTCGCCGCGACCTCGCCGGCCGCCGCCATCAAGTATTTTTCGGAGCACCGCTGCATCGATAAACCGTTGACCTCGATCCGGCAGGCGGAAACGCCAACCAAGGGTTTGATAGCGGTCATTTTGTCTCTCCTCGGCCGGGCGGTTTGCGATTCACGCTAAGATACCCCATATCACCACCATGGAGCAGGTGGCGCAAACGGTGATCGAATACAAAGCGGCAATTGTCGCGCTCTGGCTGCTGCTGTTTCTTGGCACCGAACGGCTGCTGCCGGCGACGACGCGACCCGACGACGAACAACGGGTCGGCCGCAACGCCGGCCTGTGGTTGGTCAATACCGTGATGTCGGTGATGATTATCTTGCCGCTGTCGGCCGGGGCCACACAGCTGGGACCCGATTGGCGCCCAGCGTGGTGGTCGGGCGCCGGCGGCCTTATCCTCGACCTGGTGATATTGGATGGGCTGATTTACCTGTGGCATCGGGCCAACCATGAAATTCCCCTGCTCTGGCGGTTCCACGAGATCCACCATTTGGATGGATTTCTCGATACCACCTCGGCGGTGCGGTTCCATTTCGGCGAAGTGTTGCTGTCGGCCGGCTTTCGAGCGGCGGTGATCATCGCCCTCGACATGCCTTTCGCCTCCATCGTGGTGTTCGAAGCCTTGGTCCTGTTGGCGGCGGTCTTCCACCACTCCAACTTGCGCCTGCCGGCCCCGCTCGAGCGCGCCCTCGGCTGGCTGGTGGTGACACCGGCGATCCATTGGGTCCATCATCACGCGGTCGACCGCGACACTCGGTCGAATTACGCCACCATTCTCAGCCTGTGGGACCCGTTAGGCGGCACGCGCAGCGCCACCCGCCGCCATGAGGCCATGCCCATCGGCCTGCCCGAGGCCGATGACCAAGCGGTCGGCGCGCTGTTGCTGCGGCCGTTTCGCCGCCGTTAGTTGTCGGTCGGCCCGGTATCGAGCGGGTGTTCGACGAAAAACAGATCTTTCTCGAAACCGCTGCCGCGGCGCACCTCCAGCAAGGTGATACGTACTTCGCTGCCTTGCCCGTCAATGATAGTCCATTGCTTCAGTTCAAACGGGTTCTCGGTAAAGGCCAATTGCACCTCGCCGCCGTCGGAATCGTCGCGCAGCCGCAACGTCAGGCGCACCACCCCGGCTTCTTGCCGCACGTCGATGACCTCGGCGCGAGTCGTCAGGGACACCGGATCGTCGACCAAAATGCCCAAGGGCGTGCGCGACAACGGCACGATAGTGGTCTCGTCCAATTCATTGTCGCGGTAAGACACCCACCGGCCGTCGGAAATGATGACGATCGGCGTTGGCGGATCATATTCAAAACGTAAACGTCCGGGGCGCCAAAGGTAAAGGCGGCCGCGCGCCATTTTGCCCGCGCTGGAGACTTGGATGAACGGTGCCGCCAGGGCTTGCAGGTCGCCAAGATAGCGTTCCACGCGGCCGACTAAGGCGCGCTCCTCGGCGCTGAGGGCGGCGGCCGGCGACACCGCCGACAACAGTGCCAACAGCGCCAGCGGCGCGACCCGAAGGTGGCGCGCCAGCGCCGCTCTAACCGTCAGCGCTATGATCGCCCACCAAGATCTCGCGCTTGCCGACATGATTGGCAGGGCCCACCACACCATTTTTTTCCATCTGCTCGATAATCGACGCGGCGCGATTGTAGCCGATTTTCAGATGGCGCTGAACAAAACTGGTCGAGGCTTTGCCCTCGCGGGCGACAATCGCCACCGCCCGATCGTAAAGATCGTCGCCGCCGCTCTCACCACCGAAACCGCCAGGCAAGCTCAACTCGCCCTCGGCGCCCTCCTCCTCGTCGGTGACCGCCTCGTTATATTCCGGCTCGCCCTGGGCCTTCAGATGGGCGACCACATCCTCGACTTCCTCGTCGGAAACGAATGGCCCGTGGACGCGGGTCACCCGACCGCCGCCGGCCATATACAGCATGTCGCCCTGACCGAGCAGTTGTTCGGCGCCCTGTTCGCCCAAAATCGTCCGACTATCGATTTTAGAGGTCACTTGGAAGCTCACCCGGGTTGGGAAATTGGCTTTGATGGTGCCGGTGATGACGTCCACCGACGGCCGTTGGGTGGCCATAATCACGTGAATGCCGGCGGCCCGCGCCATCTGGGCCAAGCGTTGCACCGCGCCTTCGATGTCTTTGCCGGCGACCAGCATCAAATCGGCGACCTCGTCGATCACCACGACAATAAACGGCAAGGGCGAGAGATCGAGGGCCTCATCCTCGTGCACCGGCTTTCCGGTTTCGGAATCGAAGCCGGTCTGCACCCGACGCTTGAGCACCTCGCCCTTGTCACGCGCCTCGGCCAAGCGTTTGTTGTAGCCCTCGATATTACGGACGCCGAGCTTGGACATGGCGCGGTAGCGACTTTCCATCTCACGCACCGTCCATTTCAAGGCGACAATCGCCTTGCGCGGGTCGGTGACCACCGGGCTCAGCAAATGCGGAATACCGTCGTAAACCGACAGTTCCAACATTTTCGGGTCGATCATGATGAAGCGGCACTGTTCCGGCGTCATGCGGTACAGCAGCGACAGGATCATGGTGTTGACGGCGACCGATTTGCCCGACCCGGTGGTGCCGGCGATCAGCAGATGGGGCATGCGCGCCAGATCGACATAGACCGCTTCGCCGCCGATATCCTTGCCCAGCGCGATCGCCAATTTGCCGCCGCCGGCGTGGAACCCCCCGCTTTCCAGAAGCTCACGCAGAAATACCGTCTCACGCCCTTGATTGGGTAATTCGATGCCGATGGCGTTCCGGCCCGGTACCACCGCCACGCGCACCGACACCGCGCTCATCGAGCGAGCGATGTCATCGGCGAGGCCAATCACCCGCGCCGATTTGGTGCCCGGCGCCGGCGATAATTCGTAGAGGGTAACCACCGGACCATGGCGCACTTGGACGATTTCGCCTTGCACGCCAAAATCGCGCAACACCGTTTCCAGCATCCGCGCATTGGCGCTCAACGCGTCGGCGTCGGGAACGTGTCCGCGGGCGGTTTCAGCCGGCGTCAAAAGATCGGTGGCGGGCAATTGAAACGCGCCGCCCGGACCTAAGTCCAACGTCGTTTGACGGGCCCTCCGGGGGTCGGCGCGCCGCGCTGTCGCCGCCCGTTTGGTCGGCGCGCGCTTGGTTTGACCAAGGTCGATGCGCGGCCCATCGACCGCCGCGTCACCGACGCCATCGCCGAAACTAGGTTCACGCCGCGCCGCGCCGCGCCGGTCGGCGCCCCGGCGCCGACCCCACATATCGCGGCCCAAGCCCAGGCCGCGCCGTCCAACAAACCCAAGGGTGCGCCACAGGGGCGGGGCCACCGATACCGTCGCCCGGCTGAGACCGAGCCATTCGGCCGCCGACAAGCCAAGGCAGACGATTGTCAACAGCACCGCCAGAACGGCGAAACCAAGCGCCATGTCGGCGCGCGCGACAGCGCCCCAAGGGGCTAGCAAATCACCCACTTGGGCCAAAATCAGATCGCCGGTGAAACCGCCGGCGCCGGCCGGCAGCGACCAGGCCACCGGTACCTCGACCGCCGCCAAAGCCGCCGACAGGGCCAGCGCGGCCATCGGCAAACAGGCCAATTTCAGCCAGCCGGACCCCCGCCAGCGCTGACGCGTTAGACGCCAGCCCCAGGCCAATAGGACCGCCACGAAAAGCGCCCCGGCCAGGCCCAATGCCTGGAGCATGACATCGGCCACCACCGCGCCGCCGACACCCAGGGGATGCGCCTGACCGCCGGTCGAATTAAAGGACGCTTGATCGGCGTCATAGGCCAGCAAGGTCACCACCAGGGTCGCCGCCGCCGCCATCACCGCCAGACCCAGCAAACTCCGCAGCCGCCGAGCCAGCGCGCGGCGCACCTCGGCCGACACCACGCTGTGCCCATCATAGGATCCAGATGTCGACGCCATCCCGCTCTCCGGCCTCGTTAAATTACCAATTTACGCATGAAATATAGCAGTTTATGAGAAGCAATTGAAGTCAATCCTGAAAATGACCACGAGGGACCAGGCGGCGGTCATAAAAAATGGCCCGGAAGCAAGCTTCCGGGCCAGTCAGGTGAGGGAATGATGCCGTCGGGCAGACGGCAGGTT
>NZLB01000205.1 GCA_002694075.1 Nisaea sp. | reverse complement strand
TTGCCGCGAGTGACCGCGGTGACGCCGCGAACCTGGCCAAGATCATCGGTGATCAAGTCACGGGCGGCGGTTTCGTAGTGAAAAGTGATCTGTTCGGCGCGCGCCTCGGCGGCTTTGCCAAGCGCTTCGATCAACGCCAAGCCACCGCCGATGGGTCCCATCCGCGTGGTTGATTGGCTTAGGAAATAGAGTGGCAAAAAGTCGAATTTAACGCCGAAACCTTTCAGCCATTTCAGTGCTTTCGGCGCCTCCTCGGCGAGTGTCGCGACAATCTCCGGGTCGACCACGCTAAGCGACCGCAGCACCGCCGGTTGATTATCCCGGTCGCGCACGGCGTCTTGTAGGATGCCGGGGTCCGGCCAGCCGCCGGAATTGGCGGCGAAGCGATCCTCGAAATCCTCCGACACCGCGTCTTCGCTTTGCATCCGCCAAAAGCTTTCCGTATAGCGTGTGTTGCCGCCGCGCTCGTCTTCCGGCGCACGCTCCAGCACCGCCACCCGGGCGCCATGCTCGGCCGCCGTCATGGCCGCCGACAGGCCGGCGATGCCGCAACCGACCACCACCACATCAACATCATGGGTGTCCATGTTTCGCCCCTTATCTATCCCTGTTCCCACCGACCATCAGAGCAGAGGCGCGGTCCCCGATCAAGGTGCCGCGACCGCATGGCCCCTTCGGCGCCGGCCGGCCATCGGCTATGATCCCGTTTAGGTTGACGCGGAGGAGGTATTGGTGCGGGCGGCCGTGAAAGGGGTGAAAGTCGCGGCGCCGCTGTTGGCGACGCTGGCCGTTCTTGCCGAGCCGGTGGCGGCCCGGGCGGTGGCGGCCGATCCGCGTGCCCTTTATGGTGCCGAATTGGTATTCGATATTTATCGCGAGGATCGGCCGGTCGGACAGCATCGCGCCAGATTTCGCGCCATCGACGGCGGTGTCGAGGTGCGCAGCACCACCGCGATCACCTTAAAGGCGCTGTTTTTCACGGTTTATCGCTTCGACTACGACAGTTTGGCCGAATGGCGCGCGGGGGCGTTGTCGAAACTGACCGTCGCGGTCGACGACAACGGTGACCGACGGGCCATCACGGTGGCGCCGGCGGGTGACGGTTTACGCCTGACCGTCGACGCCGAAACGCCGCGCGCGGTGCCCCGCCCGCTGTTTCCGACCAATCATTGGAACGCCGCGGTTCTGGGCGAGGGCCGGGTCCTCAACACGTTGACCGGCGCCCTCAATGACGTGCGCATCCGCGCCGGCGCGCGCGCCGAGGTGGTGACTGAAAACGGCGTGGTCGCGGCGACGCGCTACGACTATACCGGCGACCTGCGCACCTCGGTTTGGTATGATGATCGCGGGCGTTGGGTGGCGATGCGCTTCCTCGGCCGCGATGGTGTGCCGGTGGAATATCGCTGTCGCCGCTGCCAAGGCGGCCCACCGGCCCAGTGATCCGGCCCAGTGATCCGGCCCAGTGATCCGGCCCAGTGATCCGCGCGCTCGACGGCGGCGTAGCCTGATCAGCCGGTACCATCGCCGAGCCAGCGAAGGAGACATAGCATGCGCCTGCCCGGCAAGGGACGGGTCGCCTGGGTGACCGGGTCCGGAAAGGGGATCGGCCGGGCGGTTGCCTTGGCATTGGCCGCCGAGGGCTGGCGCGTCGCGGTGAGCGCGCGCACCGCCGCGGATTTGGATGTCCTGGTCCGCGAGGCGCCGGCCAGCGCCATCACCCCTTTCGTCCTGGATGTCACCGACCCGCTGGCGACGGCCGCGGTGATCGCCCGGGTCAATGCCGAGATGGGGCCAATCGCCCTGGCGATTCTCAACGCCGGCACCCATCGGCCGACCCCGCTGGCCGGGTTCTCGGCCAGCGATTTGGCCGCGTTGATTGACGTCAATTTGATGGGTGTGGCCCATGGCTTGGCGGCCCTGCTGGCGGCGCCGACGCCGGCCCGCGACATCGCCGTGGTCGCCTCCCTCGCCGGTTATCGCGGTCTGCCGCGGGCGGCTGCCTATGGCGCCAGCAAGGCGGCGGTGATCAATCTGATCGAGGCGCTGAAACCCGAGGCCGACCAGGCCGGTATTCGGTTGCGCCTCATCAACCCCGGCTTCGTGGCGACGCCGCTGACCGATTTGAATGATTTTCCGATGCCTTTTTTGATCAGCGCCGAGGCGGCCGCCGATTACATTTTGCGCGGGCTGGCCGGCGGGCGGTTCGAAATCGCCTTCCCCTACCGTTTCGCGTGGATCATGAAATTGTTACGGATATTACCGGCGGGACTGTTTTTCCGGATCACTCGCGGGATGGTGGCGAAATGACGGCGGTCGATCGCTATGGTGACATGTTGGCGCGGCTCGACGCCGAAAACTTGGCCGAGCTCGCCCAGTATCTGAGCGCCGACGTGCGCTTCAAAGACCCGTTTCAAGAAGTTTTTGGGCGCGCCGCCATGCTGGCCGTTTTCGCCCATATGTTCGAGGCCGTCGGTCCGGTCCGTTTCATCGTTCACGATCGTTTCGGCGACGCCCGCCGCGGCGTGTTGGTGTGGCGTTTCGAGGCGTGCCTACGCGCGCGGCCATGGGCCTTTGAGGGCACCAGCGTGCTGTCCTTCGCCGCCGACGGCCGCGTCAGCGCGCATGTCGACCACTGGGACGCGGCCGGCGATTTTTACGAACATTTGCCGGTTATTGGTTGGCCGCTTGCTTGGGCGCGGCGGCGGATTGCCAGTCATTCGAATGGGCCTGATCGGCAGCGGTCGCCGCGTTCTTCATGAAGGCCAAGGTGACGGTACCGATCTCGATGCCAAATTTGGTCACTCGCGCGCGGTTCAACAGTACGCCCGAAGGCTGCAGGAACATCCAATCGTCGAAGCGCACCCGCAGGGTGCTGGTGCCGACCTTGAGATCCATTTGATAGCGCCAGTTCAAGGCGTTGCCGCTGGCGCGGCCGGTCGCTTCGCCGATCACATCGTCGGCGGTGCCGGTGTAGGTCTTGTCACCGGTCTTACGAATTTTCCAAATGCGCCGGTCGCGCTCGCCGTCTTCGAAGACGAACTTTTCGTCCAAGGTTAGGAACTCGCCGTCCCAGGTCCCGACGATATCGACGCTGAATTGGCGCCGAATGGTGCCGAAACGATCCTCGAACAGGCCCCAGGCCTGGGTCTCACCAGCGAAATATTCCTCAATGACGAGCTGTGGTGTCGCGTTCTTGAAATCCGTCGGTTTCATCGTCGTACATCCACTCAAGGTCACCAGGGACAGTAAAACCAAGCCCAGACGTGACCACATTAGCCGGCCTCCATGCCGTATCGGTTCGCCGCGGCGCGGCGTTGGAGCCGCCGCCGCACCACCGCGTGTTTGGCGCCAGTGAGCGGAAAACTCCATACCAGCAATACTGCTAGCCCTTTCAATACGACCGCCGGCACGGCGTAGATCACTACCAAAACGAGGCGCCCCTCGGCGTCGACGGCGGCGGCGTCGAAGCCCAGGGCGGCGAGACTTGGCAAAGCGACGCCGACCGCCACCGCCAAGGCCAGCTTGGTGGCCATGCTCCAAAGAGCGAAAAAGGTACCGGCGCGAGCTTGGCCATGGCGCCAGGTATCGACGTCGACGACATCGCCTTGGATCGCCGGTGGCAATGCCAAATCCGCGCCAAGGGCCATGCCGGTAATCATGCAAACCCCTAAAAACCAGAGGATTTCTCTCGCTTCAAGGAACGGTACGGTGATGAAGGCGGCGCATGTCAAAGCCATTGCCAGCGCCCAGGCGCGGTGCTTGCCAAGGCGGCGGGCCAGGCCCAACCACAGCGGAATGGCGAGGATGCCGGCGGCGAAATAGGCCAGGATAAACATCCCCTCCTCGGCCGCCGTCACCTCCAGACCATGGCGCAGGTAAAGCAGAAACAAGGCCGCCGGCACGCCATTGGCGATGCCGTTGACGAACCATGCGACCAACAGCCGCAGGAATAGTTTATTGGCCAAGATGGCCCGCCATCCCGCGCCCTCGGCGCGGTGGCCGCCGCCTGGTGGCAGCGGTTCCGGCACTAGCACCAGCAGCACCGGCACGGTCACCGCGCCGCCAATCAACGCCAGCCAGGCCAGTAAGTGGAGGCCGGTGGCCGGCGCGGCGCCGTCACCGGCGGCCGCCATCACCGCCCCGGCGGCGACCAAACCGGCGAGACCAAAGCCTTCGCGCCAACCGGTTAAGGTGGCGCGGCCGTGGTAATCGGTGGCCCATTCGGCGCCCCAGGCGAGATAGGGCACGCTGACCATGGTCCAGCCGGCGTAAAGCAGGACCGACCAGATCAACAAATGAAGCGTGCCGGCACCCGCCGGCGGCAGCAGCAGTTGCATCATCGCCGGCCCGGCGATCAGCGCGCCGACGGCGATCCACGGTTTGCGGCGCAGGCCGCGCCAGCGAAGACGGTCGCTGAGCCAGCCCACCAGGGGGTCGCTGACGGTGTCGAAAAGACGCGCGCCCAACAGCACCAGCCCGGTGACGGTCAGCCCCAAGCCCAAGCTGACGCCATAAAGCCGCGGCAGGTGCAGGTAGACCGGGATGATCGGCAGGGCGAGGACGAACGCCGGTGCGGCATAGGCCAGGCGCCGCCACGTCGGCGCGCCTGGCGCGCTCATTTGTGGGCGAGCACGAATTGACCGACGCTGATATGGCCCTGACGGAACCCGGCCTCGCAATAACTCAAATAATATTGCCACATACGCTGGAAGCGCCGGTCGAAACCGAGCGGTTCGATCTCCGGCCAGGTGGCCAGAAAGCGCTGCTGCCAGCGGCGCATGGTCTCGGCGTAGCTATCGCCGAAGAAAAAATCATGGGTGGTCGCCAAGCCACAGTCCTGGGCGGTTTGTTCCATCACCCGCGGGCTGGCCAACAAACCGCCGGGGAAGATGTAACGCTGGATAAAATCGGTGCCCGCCCGGTAGCTGGGAAAGGCGTCGTCGGCGATAGTGATCGCTTGCAAGCCGATCCGGCCGCCCGGCCGCAACCGGTCGCGCAGGGTGCTGTAATAGATCGGCCAGTTTTCCTCGCCAACCGCCTCGAACATCTCGATCGAGACGATTTTGTCGAAACTGCCGGCCACGTCGCGGTAGTCCTGAATGCGAATTTCGACCTGGTCGGCCAAGCCGGCGGCGGTGACTTTCGCGGTGGCGTGGGCGGCTTGTTCCTTGGACAGGGTCAGGCCGGTTACCCGACAGCCGTAGGTGCGCGCGGCGAAGGTCGCGAAGCCGCCCCAGCCGCAGCCAACCTCCAGCACATGGTCCGCGGCCGACAGATTAATGGCTTCGGCCAAGCGCCGGTATTTGCGCTCCTGGGCCACCGCCAAGTCCTCGTCCGGATGGGCGAACAGGGCCGCGGAATAGGTCATCGTCTCGTCCAACCAATGGCGGTAAAACGTGTTGCCGAGGTCGTAATGAGCGGCGATGTTGCGGCGGCTGCCGCGGCGGGTGTTGGCGCGCCGCGAATGGTACAGGCGATTGAGCAGGCGGCGCGGCCAGGCTGCCGCCAGCACCCGGTCCATGGCCTGCAGGTTGGCGGCGCCAAAGGCGAGCACCTTGGTCAAATCGCGGCAATCCCACTCATCGGCCATATAACCTTCGGCCAGACCGATGTCGCCGCCGAAAAACAGGCGCCGGATGACCCGCGGATGGTGCAGGCGGATGGCCGCCTCGGGGCCTGGGTTGGGGCCGCGAAAGGTGATCCGCCGGCCGGACGGAAAGCGCACCGTCAGCACGCCGCGATCGATGTTTTGGCACCAGCGCTCGAAGACGCGCTCCCAAAATCCGGGGGCGCCGATCTCATCGGCCAGAGTGGTGTCGACGGAAAGAGGTTGGGTCATGGGTTAGCCCTTCGACTTGGCCAGGTCGCCGTCGCCGAGGCTGCTGGCGACACGCTGGGCGGCGGCCCGGTGGCGATGAATTTTGAAGCCCTTGGTCCACATCTTCAGTGCCTCCCAATGGATGCCGACGATAACCTTTAGCGACTGCAACGGAAAGCCGCCAAGTGCCGCCCATAATGCGCGCGCATTCAGCGGCACCCGCTCGCCGCGGAAGGTGGCCGCCAGGATCGGGCCATGGCGATCGTCTTCGCGAATGGCGATGTTGACATTGTCCTCGGGCGGGGCGATGCGGAAGTGATAGCGCGCCTGCATGTCGATAAATGGCGAGACGTAGAAGCATTTATCGGCGGCCTGCCGGAGAACCGGGTCGTTGTCGCGGCCGGCCGCCATCACATAGGTGTGGCGTTCGCCGAAGGTGTTGCACACCTCGTACAGCACGGCGGCGATGCTTTCGTCCCGGCGATAACAATAATAGACGCTCAACGGATTGAAGACATAGCCCAAGATGCGCGGAAAACAGAGCAGGCGAATGGCGCCGCCATCCGGTGTCACGCCGGCCTCCCGCATCCGCGCCTCGACCCACGGCCGTAGAGGGGTGCCGTCGGTCGGACCATGGTCTGCGTCGTAAAACGCCAGCGGCGCCGCCCGATTATAGCCGAACGGGATGAAGCGGCGATCCAGATCGTCCAATTCGTCGAGGTCGAATAGCATGGAGAAAACGCTGTAGCGTAGGCGATGGCGCCGAGGGCTCAGACGGGTGTGCACGACCGCGCCGCGATAAATGGCCGAGCGCATGACTTAGGCCACCTCGGGCATGGTGGCGCCGACATGGATGCGGCCGCTTTCGTTGGCCACCTCCCAGGGCCGCCGACGGCCGCCTAGGGCTTCGGCGACGGCCAAGCCGGCCTGTAAGGCGTCCTCGTGGAAGCCGGCGCCGAAATAACTGCCGCAATACCAGGTG
>NZLB01000204.1 GCA_002694075.1 Nisaea sp. | reverse complement strand
TCGGGTCGAGTTGGAGGCGCCCAACGCGGACCTCACCTGGGTCGCCGGCGCCACCGTGCGCCTGGTGATCGCGCTGCCGCCGCGGCCGGCCCACCGCCTTCCGCCCTCGATTCTGGTCCTCGATAAGGCCGGTAGTCTCGGTGTGCATGTGGTCGACGCCACCGACGAAGTCGTCTTCAAACCGGTGACCATCCTTGGGATTCGCGACAACCTCGCGTATGTCAGCGGCTTGCCCAAGACCGCCGAGGTGATTACAGTGGGCCAAGATTTTGTCACCGCCGGAGACCTGGTCGACGCGACGACGACCACTGGCGCGGCCGCCGGTTTGTCGCAATGAGGGCGTTCATCCAAGCCGCCGTCGAGCGCGGCCGCACCAGCATCTCAGTCCTCTTGTTGATTTTGGTCGCCGGCGCCCTGGCCTATCAAGGCATTCCCAAAGAGGCCAATCCCGACGTCAACGTCCCCATCATCTATGTCTCGCTGCACCACGACGGTATTTCACCGGAAGATTCCGAGAAAATGCTGGTGCGCCCGATTGAAGACGCCGTGCGCGCGATCGACGGGGTCAAGGAAATGCGCAGCAACGCCTATCAAGGCGGCGGCTTCGTGCTGTTGGAGTTCACCGCCGGCTTTGACATCGACCAGGCCATGGACGATGTCCGTGAAGAGGTTGAACGCGCCAAAAAAGATCTGCCGGAAGACAGCGACGAGCCAACCGTCAGCGAGGTCAACCTCAGCCTCACGCCGGTGCTGGTGGTGACCGTCGCCGGCGATATCGGCGAGCGGGAGTTGCTGCGCTATGCGCGCCGTCTGCGCGATGAAGTGCAAGCCATCAACGGTGTGCTGGAGGCCAATCTAACCGGCGGCCGTGATGAATTGTTTGAAATCATCATCGACCCCGTGGCGCTGGGGAGCTACGGCTTGGACGCGGTCGAGGTTCTGCAAATCTTCAATCGGTCCAATCGGCTGATTGCCGCCGGCAAACTGGATAACGGCACCGGCAGCTTTCCGATCAAGGTGCCGGGCCTGTTCAAATCGGCCGACGATATCCTTAACCAGCCGGTCAAGGTCAATGGCGACGCGGTGGTCCGCCTGCGCGATTTGGCGGTGGCCCGTCGGGTTTTGAAAGATCGCACCCGGATCGCCCGCCTGAACGGCAAACCAGCGCTGGCCATCGAGGTCTCCAAACGCATTGGCGAAAACATTATCGAAACCAACGAAAAGGTGCGCGCGGTGGTGGCCGCCGAAACCGCCGACTGGCCGGACGGCGTGACGGTCACCTATTCCAACGACGAGTCGCGGCGCATTCGCACCATGCTGAGCGACCTGCAAAACAATGTCACCAGCGCGATCCTGCTGGTCATGGTGATCATTATCGCGGCGCTGGGCCTGCGTTCGGCCGGCTTGGTCGGCATCGCCATTCCGGGGTCATTCCTGCTCGGTATTCTGGTCTTGTCCAATCTTGGTCTGACCATGAACATCGTGGTCTTATTTAGCTTGATCCTCGCTGTCGGCATGTTGGTCGACGGGGCTATCGTGGTCACCGAACTGGCCGACCGCAACATGGCCAATGGCATGGACCGTCAAAGCGCCTATATCGAGGCCGCCCACCGCATGTCCTGGCCGATTATCGCCTCTACCGCGACCACCTTGGCGGCCTTTATGCCGCTGGTCTTTTGGCCCGGGATTGTCGGCGAGTTCATGAAATTCCTGCCGATCACCTTGATCGCCACCCTCAGCGCCTCGTTGTTGATGGCCTTGATCTTCATTCCCAGCCTGGGCGGCGTTATCGGCAAAACCGTGTCCCGCCGCGCGCCCGACCCGACCGAAAACGCAATCGCCAGCGGCAGAGTGTCCGGCGCCTATGTCACGGTGATGTCGCGGCTGCTTCGCCATCCCCTGAAAATCCTGCTGGTCGCGGCGGGTACCCTGGTCGGCGTGCAGACCTACTACGCCACCCACGGAAATGGCGTGTCTTTCTTCCCCGATGTCGAGCCCGAGACGGCGACCGTGATGGTCCACGCGCGCGGCAATTACTCGGTCGATGAGCAATTGAAACTGGTCATGGGAATGGAGCGCGAGATCCTCGACGTCGGTGGCTTCCAATCGGTGTTTCTGGTGGTTGGCCGGCAAAGCGGCGGCGGCCGCGCCATCGCCGCTGATGTGGTCGGCCAGTTCACACTTGAATTCAAGCCATGGGACGCGCGCGACGCGTCGGCCAATGACATTCTCGCCGAGATCCGCCAGCGGTCACGGAAATTCCCAGGGGTGAAAGTGGAAACCAGCTTTCCCCAGGCCGGCCCGCCAACCGGCAAACCGGTGCAAATCCTCTTTAAAAGCCGCAATCCCAACATTCTGCCCCAGGTCGTGGCGGCCGCCCGCGCCAAATTCGAGAACACACCCGGCTTGACGAACATTGAGGATGAACGCGATGTCCCGGGGATCGAATGGCGCGTCGTGGTGGACCGCGCCAAGGCCGCGCAATTCGGCGTCGACGTCGCGTTGGTCGGCCAATATGTCAAACTAATCACCAACGGCATGAGGGTCAGCAGCTATCGCCCCGACGACAGCCGCGAGGAGATCGACATCGTCGCGCGTTTCCCCGAAGCCTATCGCAATCTCGCGCAATTGGACCAATTCCGCATTCAATCGGCCCGCGGCCTGGTACCGGCCAGCAATTTCACCCGCTTGGAGCCGCACCCCAAGGTTGGCGTCATTAAGCGCGTGGACGCGGTGCGTGCGATCAAGGTGATGGCCGATGTCGAAGACGGTTTCCTGCCGGCCGACAAAGTGACCGAGTTGCGCCAGTGGTTGGAGACCACCGCTTTGCCGCCCGGCGTTTCCTATGAGTTCAAAGGCGAGGATGAGGAACAGGCCAAGGCGCAGGCCTTCTTGGTCAAAGCCTTCAGCATCGCCTTGTTTATCATGGCGATCATTCTGGTCACGCAGTTTAACAGTTTCTACAGCGTGTTCCTGATCCTCAGCGCGGTGATCATGTCGACCATCGGCGTGATGATCGGCCTGCTGGTCACCGGCGAGCCTTTCGACATCGTGTTAACGGGCATCGGAGTGATTGCCCTGGCCGGGATCGTGGTCAACAACAACATCGTGTTGATCGATACCTTCGATTATATCAAGCGCCGGCGGCTGGCCAGTTTGGACCGCCCGTGGACGCGGGAAGATGGCATGGAAGCGATCCTGCGCACAGGTGCCCAGCGCCTGCGGCCGGTGCTTTTGACCACCGTGACGACCATTCTCGGGCTGATCCCGATGGTCCTGCAAACCAATATCGATTTCATCACCCGCGAGGTGTCGATTGGCGCGCCGTCGACCCAATGGTGGACCTCGCTATCCAGCGCCATTGTTTTCGGCCTGGCTTTCGCCACCCTGCTCACTCTGGTGGTCACACCGGCGGCTTTAATGGTGCGTGAAAATGTGCAGACCCGGCGGCAACGCCGCCGGCGCGCCCTCAACCCGGCGGCGTCAACTACTTAACGCGCCGCAGATCGCTGGCCGGCGCGCGGTCGACGGGCGCCTGATCCAGGCCGGAACGCCAGGCACGCTCTTGACGGCGATAGCTGAGCACGCTGAGCGGCACGCTCGCCAGATATACTGAAATCACCCCGCAAAGCGTCAACCAAGGCTCGGCGGCGGCGGCCACGAAGACTCCCACGGCCGCCAGTAAGATAAACAAGGCATGGCGCCGGCGCAGAGTCATCCGCTTGAACGAATAGGTCGGCAGCGGGCTGATCATCAACAGACCGGTCAGCACCAGCCATACCGCCACCAGGCCGGCCGGCACCGCCGCCACATCGGCGAATTCAAAACTCAGCAACAGCGGCAAAAGACCGATCCCGGCCGCCGCTGGCGCCGGTGTGCCTTTGAAATAAGAGGCCGCGAAGGGCGGCGAGTCGTCATCATCCAAGGCAATGTTGAAACGCGCCAAACGCAGGGCCATGCAGGTCGCGAAAAACAACGCGCTGGCCCATCCCAAACTCACGTCCTGGGCGGCCCATAAATAGGCCAGCATCGCCGGCGCCACGCCAAACGCCAGGAAATCGGCGAATGAATCCAACTCGGCGCCAAATTTGGTCGAAGCTTTCAACAAGCGCGCCACTCGCCCGTCCAAGGTGTCGAGCACCGCCGCCAAGGCGATGGCGCCGGCGGCGAACTTCCAATCGCCATCCAAGGCGAAGCGGATCGCCGTCATACCCGCGCACAGCGACAAGACGGTGATCATATTCGGCACCAGAAAAGATACCGGGATGTCCCGCAAGCGGCGGCGATGGGGCGCCGGCCTGGTCATCGCACTTCCCCGGTGCGCGCGCCCTCAACCGCATGCAGATCGGCCAAAACGGTTTCGCCGGAAACGCAGCGTTGGCCAATGGCGACCAACGGCTGAACGCCGAGTGGCAGATAGACATCCACGCGGCTTCCAAAGCGGATTAAGCCGAAGCGCTCGCCGGTTTGTACCGTTTGCCCCTCGCCCAACCGGCAGACGATGCGGCGCGCGACCAGGCCGGCGATTTGCACGAACACCACCGATTTGTCGCCCGCCGCCTCGAGCTCGACGATTTGCCGCTCGTTCACCTCGCTGGCCTTATCCAAGGCGGCATTAAGGAATTTGCCCGGCACATAGACCAAGCGCTTGACGCGGCCGCTGATCGGTGCCCGGTTCACATGGCAGTCAAAAACGTCCATAAACACGCTGACGCGCATCGCCGGCGAGGTCTCCAACCCTAACTCGGCCGGCGGCGGCACCTCGGCGATCATTTCGACGACACCGTCGGCGGGCGAAATCACCAGGCCATCACGGGTCGGTGTGACGCGCGGCGGGTCGCGGAAAAAATAAGCGCACCACAGCGTCAGCACGAGACCCAGCAAGCCAAGCAAACCATGCACTGTGGCCAGCACCGCCGTGGCAACGGCGAAAATGGCGATGAACGGCCATCCCTCACGGGCGATGGGCACCAGTATTCGACTGAACAAGGGCTTTATCCTCTCATCCGAGCGGCGCTGGCCGGTTTCAATTCACTGTCGGCAGACCGAAAATCTGGCCCGGGTAGATCAGGTTGGGATCCTTAATTTGATCGCGGTTGGCCGCGAAAATCTCGGTGTAGCGCGTGCCCGAACCATATACCCGGCTGGCGATTCGCCACAAATTGTTGCCCGGCTGAATCACCACCAGGGCGCCGGCTGGTAAATTGGTCATCGGCCCGGCCCGCATGAAGGGGAATTCAATGCGCGCGACCACCCGGTCGTCGCCCGTGATGGCGTCGACGCGCACGGTATGCGGACCGCTGGCGATTTTCTGGCGCGGCGTTAACTGCCAATTTCCTTGCGCGTCGACCGTCGCGCGCCCGACGATTTTATTGTCGAGATAGACCTGCACCTCACTGCCCGGCTGACCGGTGCCAGCGAACACCACCTGGCCCTGGTCGTCATAGTCGACGGTGCCGATCGATACCGCGGCCGCTTTGGTCCCGCCGTCATCGGCCTTGTCGGCGGCAGGGGCGGCGGCCTTGGCCACCTGCGAAGCCGCCTGCGTGGTCGGCGCGCGCGCGGGCGCTTGAATGATATTCGAACGGCGGGTCGGGGCAGCTTCGCGCGGCACCGCCACGGCCATCGGCGAGACCGGCTCGCTGACCGGCTTACCCGCCAAATCGCGCCCTTTCTCCGGCACTTTCACCACCATCGCCTGATCACTTTCGCCGGCATCGCTTTTCAAGGTGATGACATTGTCGCCGGCGGCCAGCGGTTGTTGCGGCACCCAGGTCCAATTGCCGTTTTTGTCGGCGGTGACGGTTGCCGCCTCTTCACCGTTGACGATGACCTCCACGGAGGCGTTGGGCGCGGCGGTCCCGGCCAGAACACTTTCACCGCTCGGCGCGACCCGCAGGATATCGAATTTGGGAGTCGCCGGCGCTTGCGGGGATTGCTGCGCCGTTTGAGGCGCCGTCCCGTAATCCGGTTTTTGCGCCGTGCCTTCGGACATCGTGCGTTCGGACGCCGCCCCGGCGGACGACCCGGCGGGCGAACTGGCGGCGCTCTGCGGGGCGGGCGCGGTGGCTGCGCTTTGCTCGGCAGGCTTGACCGCGCGTTGTTCGCCCGACGGCGGAAACAGATAGACGCCGGCGAGGGCGATCAAAATCAGGATCACCGCGATACCGCCAATCAACCGAGGCCTGGACATCATTTGAGCTTCACAAAAATGACAACTCCGACAATTTACTCCGTTCCAGGTAGGATGTCACGCGACGCGGGCGGCATGGGGCGCGCCATCGCCCGCTGGGATGGGAGTTTTCATGGCAGAGATAAAATCGATTTGCGTGTTTTGTGGCTCCTCGTCGGCGGTCGCCGAGACCCACAAGGACGCCGCCCGGCGGTTCGGCGCGATCCTCGCCGAAAACGGCGTGCGTTTGATCTATGGCGGCGGACGCGTCGGCCTGATGGGGTTGGTGGCTGACGGCGCCGCCCAGGCCGGCGGCGAGGTGATTGGCGTGATCCCCGATTTCCTGGAAAGGATCGAGGTCGGCAACCGCGAAATCAGCGAATTGGTCGTGACCGACAGCATGCACGCGCGCAAAGCCAAGATGTACGAATTGGCCGATGCGTTCGTGACCTTGCCAGGCGGTCTCGGCAGTTTGGACGAGACCTTTGAGGTGATCACCTGGACCCAACTGAAACTGTCGGCGAAACCCTTCGTGGTGGTCAATATCGATGGCTATTGGCAACCCTTGCTGGCCCTCATCGACCATGTCATCGCCGCCGGCTTCGCGCGGCCGGCCAATCGCGACATCCTCCAAGTGGTGGACGACGTCGAGGCGGTCTTGCCGGCCCTGCGCGCCATCCAGCGCGCGCCCGACATAGACCAACGCCAACGGATTTAAACCATGTCCAAAACCATGCCCAAACCCGACGCCGCCGCCTATGGGCGCGCGCTCACCGGCATGGGGATCAATCTTCTGGTGAGCCAGGTCGCCGACACCGTGGGCTTCGCCGAGACCATGCTGGGCCTGGAGACGGTCTACGCCGACACCGATTTCGCCATTCTGCGCCATGGCGGCACCGAATGGATGGTGCACAGCGACGCCAGCTATCATAGCAATCCTTTGCTCGGTCTGACCGGCGATGGCGCCTTGCGCGGTGTCGGTGTCGAGTTGCGCGTCTATGGCGTCGACCCGGACGAGGCGGCGGCGCGCGCGGCGGCCGCGGGGCATCCGATTTTGCAGGCCCCGGCCGACAAGCCCCATGGCCTGCGCGAATGCTATCTGATCGCCCCCGACGGCTATGTTTGGGTGGCGTCGCGGGCCCTGCGCTGATCCGTCGCGGTCAGCCGCTTGCAAAGCGCCGGCGGCTTGTTAAGGTGCCGCGCAAGGCGCTCAGGCTACGGCCCCGCCAGCTTGTGATTTTCCCCGCGCGCAGCCGCGTCACCGCGATTTAGGAGTGCTCTCATGGCCAAAATCAAGGTCGCCAAACCGATTGTTGAATTGGACGGCGATGAAATGACCCGCATCATCTGGGAGATGATCAAAGACAAGCTGATCCACCCCTATCTCGACATCGATTTGAAGTATTACGACCTGAGCGTCCAAAAGCGGGACGAGACCGACGATCAAATCACCATCGACTCGGCCAATGCCATCCGCGAATTCGGCGTCGGCGTGAAATGCGCGACGATCACCCCCGACGAGGAGCGGGTCGAAGAATTCGGCCTCAAGAAAATGTGGAAATCGCCAAATGGCACCATCCGCAACATCCTTGGCGGCACGGTCTTTCGCCAGCCGATCATTTGTCAAAACGTGCCGCGCCTGGTGCCCGGCTGGACCCAACCGATCGTGATTGGCCGGCACGCCTTTGGCGATCAATACCGGGCGACCGATTTCGTGGTCCCGGGCAAGGGCAAGCTGACCGTGCGTTTCGAGCCGGAAGACGGCGGCGCGCCGATTGAGCACGAGGTCTTCAATTTCCCCGGCGGCGGCGTCGCCATGTCGATGTACAATCTCGACGACTCGATTCGCGACTTCGCCCGCGCCTGCATGAACTACGGCCTGGATCTTGGCTGGCCGGTCTATTTGTCGACGAAGAACACCATCATGAAAGCCTATGATGGCCGCTTCAAGGATCTGTTCGAGGAGGTTTTCGAGACCGAATTCGCGGCCAAATTCAAAGACGCCGGCGTCACCTACGAGCATCGCTTGATCGATGACATGGTGGCCTGCGCCATGAAATGGAACGGCGGTTTCGTCTGGGCGTGTAAAAACTACGATGGCGATGTCCAGTCGGATACTGTCGCCCAGGGCTTTGGGTCGCTGGGTCTGATGACTTCGGTGCTGATGACCCCGGACGGCAAAACCGTCGAAGCCGAAGCCGCCCATGGCACCGTGACGCGCCATTACCGCCAGCATCAGCAGGGCAAGGAAACCTCAACCAATCCCATCGCCTCGATCTTCGCGTGGACCCGGGGCCTGGCTTATCGTGCCCGCATGGATGAGACGCCGGCGGTCGCCGAGTTCGCCAAGACCCTTGAGAAAGTCTGCATCGACACCGTCGAAGCCGGCGACATGACCAAGGATTTGGCCTTGCTGGTGAGCGCCGACCAACCGTGGCTGACGACGCAGCAATTCCTCGCTAAATTAGACGAGAATTTGCAAAACGCGATGGCCTGAACCAACCGCTGAAGACAGTGCCGCGGCCGGCCCTCGCCCGGGGCCGGCCGTCACTTTTTCTAGGCGCCGTTCCAGGCCACGCGGGCGATCATCACCACCCCTAAAAACACCATCATCGCCAACACCGTTTTCCGGAACAGCGCCGGCGCCAAGCGGTCGCGTACCCATCCGCCTAAGCAAACCCCCAGATACACCGCCACCATGCCGACCAGTGACACCGCCGCGATGCGCCAGGTCATCAAGCCAATTTGGCTAAGCCCCGCCAGCATCACCAGGCTAGACAGGGTGAAGGAACAGTTGACCGTTTGCACCAGCCGCTTGGGATCGAGGTTAAGGGACAGGAAATAAGGCATCATCGGCATCACCTGGCTGCCGGTCCAGCCGTTTAGCACCCCGGTCGCAAAGCCGGTCGGCACCCGCAGCGCACGGCCGAAACGCGGCGCGAGATGGAGTTGCGGAGTGGCCCAGGCGAACACGCAATAGGCGATCAAAACCACTCCCAGCACCGCCACCGCGACATTGGCGGCGAGATGGGTCAACAACCATAACCCCAGCAACACCCCCGGCACCTGGGCCAAAAACAGCGGCCAAAAGCCCACCACCGTCGCCCGGAAATGGCCCACCGACCGCATCACTAATAAATTGCTGGCCATAGACGGCAGTAGCAGCAGCGGTAAGGTCTCGCGCAGGCCCAGCGCCAGCACCAAAAAAGGCAAACAGGCGGTGGAAAAGCCGAGGCCCGTCACGCCTTTGGCCAAGGCGGCGCCGAAAAACACCGCGTAGATGATGATCAACTCGCCGACCTCGAAACCCAGGACGACCTCGGTCATCACCGCTCGTCTTTCAACCTGATCGGTTTTTGGCGACTCTCGATGCCGGTTTTGGCGGCCAGGGCGCCCGGCGGGCACAAAACCACCTCCATGGTGATGCCGACGCGCTCGCGCAGCAGCCGGACGAAACTTTCGGCCAAAGCGGTGTCGTCGGGGGCGGCGCACTCGATCTCGACGGTCATCCCCTCGCCGCCCGCCGCGTTGCGCCACGCGCGGCAAAAAAACTCGCCCAAAAAGGCCGGTTCGCTTTCCAAAATCGGCGCGAAGGCTTGGGGGAAAATATTGATCCCCTTGAGCTTGACCATATTGTCGCTGCGCCCGAGAAAACCGTCGATCCGGTCGAAGGACAAACCGAGGGCGGAGTGGCCGGCGCGCCGCCGACTGACATCATGGGTGTTGAAGCGGATGATCGGATAAAGATCGTCCTTGGAGAGCACGCTGACGACCATGTCGCCGCGTTCGCCCTCGGCCACCGGCCGGCCGCTGTCGATATCGAGCAACTCCAAATAGTGCGCGTCCTCCATCACATAGAGGCCATCCTGGTCCGGACCCTCGCCGGCGATCACGCCGGTGTCGCCGACCCCGTACCAGTCGTAAATGGCGGCGCCGCCCCATTGCGCGCTCAAAAACGCGCGATCTTCCAAGCCGAGGTGACAACTGATCGCGCGCGGCGATATATCCGCGCCCAAGGTCAAGCCCTCCGCCTCGGCGACCGCCGCCAAACGCTTGAGGTAATCGGCGAACCCGACGATCCAAGTGACACCGAAACGAGCCATCAGGGCGACTTGCTGGGCCGAACTGGTCTCATTGCCGGTGCCCGCCGGCAACAGCATCGCCCCGGTCCAATGCAGGATCGTCTCGCGGATATAATGGCCGCCGTTGATCATGCCAAAACCATAGACCGAGTGCACAACATCGCTGTCGACCAAACCTTGGAGGCGATAGACACGCGCCAACAGCAGGTTTTGAAGCTCGCGGCTACGTGGCCCGTAAATCAGGGTTTGCGGCGCGCCCGTTGTACCCGAGGTGGTGTGCACGATCGGCCGCACCTCCGGCGCGCTCTCAATCCCATGGAAATCGCCCAAAGGCGGCGCCGCCTCGATACTCGCCATCAAATCGGCTTTGTCGAAGACCGGGATTTTTTCGATATCGTCGAGGCCGGCGATATCGCCTGGCGCGAGTCCGGCGGCGCCCCACAGACGCTGATAAAACGGAATTTGCCAGGCGCGCGCCACAATCCGTCGAAAACGCTCTTCTTGAAGCGCGCGCAAGGCGTCCCGGCTGATCCGACCGACCCCCTCGGTGAAATCATCGCCCAGCGGATAGGCGGCCGCCAGGGCGGCACCGTCGATCTGGTTGAAATAGGGTGCGTTCATCGCCGCGCCGCCGGGGTCATCGAGGCCACGAGATGACGCATATCGGTCACCGCCTCCAAGTCCGCGACCATTGCCACCACGGCGTCAACTTGCGCCGGCGCGACCGGTGCCGAACCATGGGCGCAACAGCGCCTGAACTTCGCGACATTTTCCTCGTCGCTGAGCGCGTTGGCCGGCGCGCCAAAAGTGTCGGCGACGGTTACCTCGCCCTGCTGGCCATCGCGCAGCGTAATCACCACCCGCTGCGGCGCCAAGGCGTTGGGATCGGGATTGCCGTCGTCGATCACCGCGACCTTGGCGGCCAAGGCTTGGCGCGCGGGCTGTCGGGTGGCGGCGGCGGAATAGCCGTCAAGCGGTACCTCCCCCTCGCCGGCGGCCAGCGCCCCAACGTATTGAAAACACAGCCGGGCGTAATTCGCCGTCATCTCCGCGCCAAGCGGGCGCCCCACCAATTGCTGAATGAGAGGGGGCGCAAAAAGTTCAATTTTCTCAATATCTTCCGGTAAAAATTTCATTTGATTTCTTAATTGTAAAATGCCGTCGACGCCGCCATGTGTCGCGCGCCCGCTGGGGAAGGGTTTGTGACTGACCTCGGTGATCCGCGCGATTTTGCCAAGCGCCTCGAAGGCGATCAGGTCAAAACCGTCCTCCATCATCCGCAAATAGCCGAAAGGCCCGGTCATAAAAGCCGCCGGGCCGGGAAAACCGAGACGGGCCAAGTCGACGGCCTGCACCGCGGCGCGCGCTGCCAAGGCGATGTTGAGAGCGAGAGTCGGTTTTCCCTCGCGGTGGGCTTGCATGGTGCCGCTGCACTGCGCAAAGGCCAGACCCAAGGCATTGGCGGTCTGCGCGCGGTCTAAGCCGAGCAAACGCGCGGCGGCGGCGGTGGCGCCAAAAACCCCCGCGGCCGCCGGCCGAAAAAACTTCAGCCCCGTGGTCGCCGCGCAGCCAATCGTGGTCGCTACGTCGACTCCCAGGGAGATCGCTGTCATGAAGCTTCGCCCGTCAACCCCGCCGCGCCGCTCGGCGACGGCCAAGGCGGCTGAGTGGACCGTCGCCATGGGATGCACCACCGCCGGCTCATGGACACAGTCGAATTCTTGATTGTGGGCGTTATAAGCGTTGACGAAAGCCACCGCCGGGGCCGGCAGGGGCGTGTCATGGCCGAGGGCGCGCGCGTCATTCGCCGCCCCCCAGCCAAGCGCCGCGCGATGCACCTCACCGGCCCATTCGGCGGCGCGACCGGCCAAGGTCACGCCCAAGGTGTCGAGGACAAAGACCTTTATCGCGCGCCGGGCGGCGGCGTCCAGTTCGCCTGCCTCGCGGCGCATAACATGGTCAATCAAACGCGCGGCGACGGCATCGTTCATGGCGGGGTGACCTTTCGAAATGAGTTGAGATGAAACCAGCTTTCCCGGCCCAAGGCCAGGGGCAAATCGCCAATCGCGAGGCCGTGTTCGGACGGGCGCCAATAAGGCGATAAACCTAGCATTAGATAGATTAACCTATCCTTTTGCCCAAAAGCAGCTACCCCAGCAATCATATATAGGTGTGGCTCGTGGCTACGAAGTTTCTAGTGAATTCCATTTAGGCACCGTGGCCAAGCCCCTCAATGCGGGAACGAAAGGCCCGCCCAGAGAGATAAGCCCGCCAAGAAATAAGAAGGAGCCCCCCTTATGAAAGTACTCATCATCGACGATCACGCGCTGTTTCGCGAGGGTCTGAGGTACTTGCTGCGCTCAATGACCGACGATCTGGAATATGTTGAGGCGGAGAATCTCAAACGACTACCGGATTTGTCGCGCGAGCATCCGGAGGTGGACCTGATTCTCTTAGACCTCAATATCGGTGGCACCGATGGATTGGTCGCCATCGGCGACTTGCAAACCCTCTGGCAGGAAACGCCGATCGTCATCGTCACCGCGTCGGAACGGCAAGAGGATATCGAACGCGCGATGGCCGCCGGCGCCGCCAGCTTCATTCCCAAAACGGTCAGCAGCGACGCCATGGTCAGCGCCTTGGAGCGCGTCGCGCGCGGCGAAAGCTACGTACCCGACCTGAGTAAAGCCAGCGGCGAGGCCAAAAAAATGGTGCTGCGCGCACCGATGACCAACCGCCAAATGGATATCCTGCGCCTGTTGGCGATCGGCAAAACCAATCGCCAAATCGGCAAGCATTTGGATATCGCCAAGAACACCGTGCGTGTGCATCTCTCGGCGATTTTCAAGAATCTTGGGGTCAAGACGCGCACCGAGGCGGTGTTCTTCGCGGTGCGCAACGGGATGGTGACGATCCCGGTCTAAGGCGCGCTCACCTGAGGGGCCACGCTCCCGAGGCACGCTTTCGGCGAGGCCGCCGCACGCCCTGTCGCGCGCGGCGGTTGGGGACGCGCGACAGCCTTTTAGTAGTCGAGGAAGCTGCGCAGCTTGCGTGACCGACTGGGGTGTTTCAGTTTGCGCAACGCCTTAGCCTCGATTTGGCGAATCCGTTCGCGTGTCACGCTGAATTGCTGACCGACTTCCTCCAGGGTGTGATCGGTGTTCATGCCGATCCCAAAACGCATGCGCAACACACGTTCTTCACGCGGGGTCAAGCTGGCCAGAACCCGCGTGGTGGTTTCACGCAAGTTGGAATGGATCGCCGCTTCCAACGGCTGGACCGCGTTCTTATCCTCAATAAAATCGCCGAGATGGCTGTCTTCCTCGTCGCCGATTGGGGTCTCCAGGCTGATCGGCTCCTTGGCGATTTTCAGGACCTTGCGAACTTTTTCCAACGGCATGACGAGTTTTTCGGCCAGTTCCTCCGGCGTCGGCTCGCGGCCGATTTCATGCAGCATCTGACGCGAGGTCCGAACCAATTTATTGATCGTCTCGATCATATGCACCGGGATGCGGATGGTCCGCGCCTGGTCGGCGATGGAGCGGGTGATCGCCTGCCGGATCCACCAAGTGGCATAAGTCGAAAACTTATAGCCGCGGCGGTATTCAAACTTATCGACCGCTTTCATCAGGCCGATATTGCCCTCCTGGATGAGATCCAGGAATTGCAGCCCGCGATTGGTGTATTTTTTGGCGATGGAAATCACCAGTCGCAGATTGGCCTCGACCATTTCCTTTTTGGCCCGGCTGGCCTCACGCTCGCCCTTCTGAACAGTCTGGACGATACGCCGAAATTCGCTAATCGGCAGACCGGCGTCCTCGGCGATAACGCCGATGTTGCGGCGGATTTCCAGCGCCGAATCGCTATAGCGCTCGTTAAATTTCTTCCACCCACGGCCGGACAATTGGCTGACCCGATCCATCCATTCCGGGTCCAACTCGTGGCCGAAATGGTTGCTCAGGAAATCCTGACGCTTGACGCCGGCTTTTTCGGCCATGCGCAGCAATTGTGTCTCCAACGCCGTCAAATTGCGGTTAAGGACGTAAAGCTGCTCAACCAAAGCCTCAATGCGCGCATTGTTCAGGCGGACGCCTTGCAACAAGGTGACCAGTTCGGCCTTGAGCTTTTCGTATTTGCGTTCGGTGGTGCGCGCCAATTCCTCGCCGCGCTGCAGTTTGGCGACGCGCCGTTCCTGCATTTTAGCCAGCTTGCCGTAGGTGTCGGCGATCTGGTCGAAGGTTTCGACGATCTGCGGCATCAAGCTTTCTTCCATCGCCGCCAACGACAGGTTGTTTTCCTCACCGTCATCGTCGTCGTCGCCGTCACTCTGGCCTTCTTGTTGGCCCTCTTGGCCAGCCGCCGTCGCCTCGCCCTCTTCATCATTGGCCGGCGCCTGGATGGCGCCGTCGGTCACCTTGGCGGTCTCTTCCTTGCCCTCCTCGGTGACCGCGTTTTCGTTGGTCGGCACATTTCCGCCATAGGTGGCGTCGAGATCGATGATATCGCGCAACAGAACCGAACCCTGCTGCAGCGATTGGCTCCAATGGACCATCGCGCGCATGGTCAACGGGCTTTCGCAAATGCCGCCGATCATCATCTCACGGCCCGCCTCAATCCGCTTGGCGATGGCGATTTCACCCTCGCGCGACAGCAATTCAACGCTGCCCATTTCGCGCAAATACATGCGCACCGGATCGTCGGTCCGCCCAACGTCGTCGTCGTTGACGTTGCCGCTGGTGTAGCTTTCCTGATCCTCGGTGCTTTTGGCCTCTTCGCCGTCGTCGTTTTCTTCACCTTCGACGACATTGACCCCCATCTCATTGAGCGCCGACATCACGTCTTCGATCTGTTCAGAGGACATTTCCTCTTGCGGCAAGGCGGCATTGACCTCGTCATAGGTCAGGTAGCCGCGCTCCTTGCCGCGTTTAATCAGGTTTTTGACCGCCTGATCGATATTGTCCATGAGCGGGCCATCTTTGCTCGCGTCATCGCGTTCCTGTCCGATTTCAGCCGCCGCCGCTGCTTTTGTCGCCATTCGCTCAGCCCCTTGCCCCACCCATCGCCGGTCCCGATAACCAGCGAGAGAAATTTATTTAATCGTCGAATTGCGAGCGCAGTGCCATTTCCTGCTCTTTAACCAGCAAGAAACGCCGCCACCCGTCTTCGTCCAACTCATTGGCCAAATCGATCTCAGCCGTACCATCGTGATCGCCAAAATCGGGACCACCGGCCCGATGCAGCAAATCCACCAAACCCGCACGGGCCTTGTCGAAAGGCGCCGTCGGCTTGGCGAAAGCCACCGCCTTCAGATCGTCTTGACCGTTCAGAAGCGTGCTGATTTCCGCGTGGCCGCGGGCGATTAGCCGGGCCTGTAAACCTTCTGAATCAAGGTCAAGATCTTGACTTGCTATCTCTAAGATTTCTTGGCGAAGCTTGTCAAGCCGCGCGGCGCCCATGTAAAGCGCGCCCAGGCGCTCGGCAAACTCGTCGATCAAACCCGGGTGATGGACAATCACCTTCAAAATAAGCGTTTGCGCGGCGACCGACAGACGCGATTCGACCCCGCGCTTGACCCGCGCGTCGCCGCTGCCGCGCGCAAAGGTCGCGGTCGGCCGCGCCCGGCCAAAGCCATCCATTGGCGAGCCGCCACGCCCGACCTGCCGTTCGGCGCGAATGCGGGCCTCGATCTCGTCCTGGTAGGCCATCCGCACGCCTTGGTCGGCGATCACTTTCACCCGGCCGCGCACCCGGCGATGAAAATCGGCGCGCCGTTCCGGCGTATCGATGGCCATCGCCCCGCGCTCGCGCAGCCACAGGAAGTCAACCAGCGACGTCGCCGCCGCTAAGCGGTCGCGCATCGCCCCGACGCCCTCGGCCTGTAACAGATCGTCGGGGTCCTGGCCGCTCGGCAAGGTGACGAAGCGCAGCGAATGGCCGGGCGTTAACATGGGCAAGGCACGGTCACCGGCCCGTCCGGCGGCCCGCGCGCCGGCCGCGTCGCCGTCGAAACACAGGATTGGCTCGGCGGCCATACGCCACAACGCTTGAATCTGATCCTCGGTTAACGCCGTACCAAGCGGCGCCACCGCGTGGGTTATGCCCGCTTGGTAGAGGGCGATCACGTCCATATAGCCTTCGCTGACGACAATCGCGTTGGCGTCACGCGCGGGCTTTCGCGCCTGGGCCAGGCCATAGAGCACCCGCCCTTTGTGGAACAACGGATTGTCCGGCGAATTGAGATACTTGGGTTGACCATCGCCCAAGGTGCGGCCGCCGAAGGCGATCACCCGGCCGGTGCGGTCGGTGATCGGGAACATCACCCGGTCGCGAAAATAGTCATAGGTTTGCTCGCCATCCTCGGCGCGCTTAACCAGCCCCGCCTCGACCATCATTTCGACCGAGAAGCCCTGCCCGCGCAAAGCCGCCAGCAAAGCTCCCCGACGCGCCGGCGCGAAGCCTAGGCGAAAAATGGCGATGGTGCGGTCGGCCAGCCGCCGGCGCTGAAGATAGGCGCGCGCGGCGGCGCCTTCGGGACCGGCCAGATTATCCTGATACCAACGACAGGCGGCCTCCACCACGTCGCCCAGACCGCGCGCCCGCTCCACCCGGGCGCGGTCCTCGGGCGTCGCCTTGGGCACTTCCAAACCGGCGTGGGCGGCGAGGCGCTCGACCGCCTCAGGAAAACTCAGTCCATCGGTTTCCATGGTGAAGGTGATGACGTCACCATGCGCCCCGCAGCCAAAGCAGTGATAAAAATTCTTGTCGTCGACCACCGTGAAGGAAGGGGTCTTCTCGTTATGAAAGGGACACAGCCCCTTAAACTCGCGGCCATGCTTATGCAGAACCACCCGCCGACTGACGATTTCCGATACCGGCACGCGGCTTCGCAATTCCTCAAGGAACTCAGGGGTGATGTTCATGGGCCTCCGATTACCGCGCGGCGGTCACCCAGCTTGCCGATGGCTGCCAGGGGACGAGCCACGCGTTTTCGCGCCAGATTAGCCGATTAAAAAGGCGGCGACCACTTTTACGTGGCACCCGCATAGCTATAAAATGGGGCGTT
>NZLB01000203.1 GCA_002694075.1 Nisaea sp. | reverse complement strand
TTGGAGGATCAATTGCAGCGGCTGGACGTCGTATCGCCACGCAGCGGGCGGGTCCTGTCGTCACAAATCAACACCGTGGGCGGTGTGGTGGCACCGGGTCGCGCCATCATGACCCTGGTGCCGGAAGATGACGAACTGGTGGTCGAAGCCATGATCAAGCCGCGTGACATTGATAATCTGACTGAAGTCACCGGCGTGCAGGTGCGACTAACCTCGTTCAACCAGCGCTTCACCCACCCCATCGAAGCTGATTTGCTGAACGTTTCGGACTCTTTGGTCAAAGGTTCGGGAGGCCCGCCCTCTTACCGCGCACGCATTCGATTGAAGCCAGAATCCCTTGAAAAAATCATTCCTGACGCAACGCTGAAATCCGGCATGCCGGCAGTGGCCTTAATTGGTGTGGGACAACAGTCGCTGTTGTTCTATCTGATCGAGCCGCTTTTCCTGAGCTTCTACCTGGCGCTGACGGAAAAAAGTTAAACTGGCCTGGCCTTTCGCCCTCGGAACCGCTCTGTGCAAAAACCGCAACACCGCATGTCTTTCGACCGCTTCCTGCATCTGGGCATGCGGGCGTTAAAAAAAGGCGATGCCAAACGCGCGGCGGAAATATTTCACCATTTTAACGATCTGCGTCCAGCTGACCCGCGCGGCTATTTCGGTCTGGCCCAGCTTGAAAAATATCAATGGGCCTTTCAGCGTGCCCATCACTTGACCCGCAAGGCGCTGCTTCTGCAACCCAATAACCTACGCTGTTATATTAGCCACGCCACCGCTTGCTCGGATGATCTTGAACTCCAGGAAGCTTTGCGAATGATGGCGCGGGCGCTGGTCATCCACCCCCTCAATCACGATCTGCGCACTCATTTTGGACTCTTACATCTATGCGCCGGCGATTGGCGTCGCGGCTTTACGCTTTATGATGATCGCGGTTCGCGACGTGCGCTGCTCCAACAACTCAAGAAATTTAACATTGCGCCCTGGAGAGGCGAACCTTTGGACGGTAAGCATATTTTACTCGCCGCCGAGCAAGGCGCCGGCGATGTCCTGCAGTTTGTCCGTTACGTCGCGCCCCTGGCTGAGCAAGGCGCCAAAGTCACCGTCATCTGCCAAAAAAATCTGCGCGGTCTGATCGCCCAGGTGGCTGGTGTTCATGCCGTGGGGGCGACGATTAGTGGCGACACCAGCTATGGCGAGGCGCTCATGACCTTGCCGCGCCACTTGCAAGTCACCCCTCGCGATGTGAAGCTCAACCAACCCTACTTGGTCGCGCCAACCGCCAAAGAGGTTCTGCCGGCCACCGATAAACCGCGGATCGGCGTCTCATGGACCGGCAACCCGGCCCATTCAGCGAATCGGGAACGGTCCGTGCCGATTGCTGAACTGGCCCCGCTGTTCGCCCTTGAGGGGATTGAATTCTATAGCTTCCAGTTTGACAGTGACACGGTGGAAGACAAACCGTTCGCCGACGAAGTCATTGATTTGGCGCCGCGCCTCGGCGATTTCGGGCAGACCGCCAGTTATGTGAAGCAGATGGACTTGATCATCACTATCGATTCCTCCCTGGCCCATCTGGCCGGTGGCCTCGGCCATCCGGTGTGGCTGATGCTGGCCCGTCAAACCGACTGGCGCTGGATTGGCGACGAACACACGACACCCTGGTATCCCAGCATGCGCTTGTTTCGCCAGACCACGGCGGGCGATTGGACACCGGTGCTCGAGCAGGTCGCGGCGACGTTACAGACCCTCCGCGCGACTCCCCGCGCCGCACGTTGACGAAGCTCAAAAATGACTGGTGTCGTGGCGGTGTCCGGTCCTAAGCTGCCGTCATCACGCATCCCAGGGTCGCTGATCCCATGACGCTGACAAGCACCTGGAACGTTTCAACCGCCATGCGTATCGGCGCCGACCAAGCCGCCTTGTTCCGGCGCGCGGTCGATAGCCGCTCTCATGCCAAGGGAGACAATAAGCATTATGGTTGTGCCCCTCACCTACCGACCTGACGCGCCGGCGGCACTGGCCGGTTTGCGCATTCTCGACCTGTCGCGCCTGGTCGCCGGCAACGCCATCACCCATGTCATGGCCGACCATGGCGCCGAGGTCATTAAAATTGAACGGCCCAGCGTCGGCGATGACCTGCGCAATTGGAAGACGCGCGGCGTCAGCACCCACTGGAAGGTGTATTGCCGGAACAAAAAAAGCGTCACCTTGGACCTGCGCACCGCCCGCGGGCGGGCGATTTTCCTCGACCTAGCGGCGACCGCCCAGGTGATCGTCGAGAATTTCAAACCCGGCACGCTGGAGGAATGGGGGATTGGACCGGCCGAACTGCACGCCCGCCAGCCCAATTTAGTTATTGTGCGCGTGTCCGGTTGGGGACAGACCGGGATCTATCGACACAAGCCCGGTTTCGGCAGTTTGATCGAAGCGATGAGCGGTTTCGCCACCAGCAATGGCTACGCTGACCGGCCGCCGGTTTTGCCACCGGTCGCCCTGGCCGACAATATCGCCGGCCTTTATGGCGCTTTCGCGGTGATGGTGGCGACGCGCACGATCGAGGTCGGCGGCGGCGGCGGCCAGGTAATCGACGTGCCGATTTTCGATCCCATCCATTCCATCATTGGGCCGGAGGCGGCCAATTATAAATTGACCGGCGAGGTGCCGACGCGCACCGGCTCGCGGGCGCAACATACCGCGCCGCGCAATGTCTACGCCACCAAGGATGGTCGCTATGTCGCCTTGTCGGCCTCCATGCAGGCGATGGCCGAGCGCCTGTTCCGCGCCATCGGCAAGCCGGAGTTGATCGACGATCCGCGCTTCCGCACCAACTCTGACCGGGTCGCCAACAACGACCAATTGGACCCGATCGTCGCCGAATTCATGGCTGCCCACAGCCAGGACGAATTGCTGGAAATATTCGACACGGCCAATGTCACCGTCGGACCGGTCGGCGATATTTCGCAGTTGTTCGACCACCCTTATATCAATGATCGGGCGATTATCGTCGAGCTACCCGATGACGAAATGGGCGCCGTGCCGATGCATAACGTGGTGCCGCGCCTATCTGAGACGCCGGGGGTGATCCGCACGCCGGCGCCCGATTTGGGCCAACATAACGCCGAAATTTACGCCGATATCGGCCTCGGCCCGGATGACTTGGCCAACCTGCAAAAAGAGGGAGTGATGTGATGACCGTAACCGAGATGCTGCCGCTTTGGCGTTCCAGCCTGTTCGTGCCGGCAACCAGTGAGCGTTTCATCGCCAAGGCCCATTTGCGCGGCGCCGACGCCATCAAAATCGACCTGGAGGACGCTGTCGCGCCGACCGAAAAGGCGCGCGCCCGTACCCTCGTACCATCGGTCGCGGCCAGTGTCGGCCAAGCTGGCGCCGATGTGCTGGTCCGCATCAATCGGCCCTGGCGCATGGCGGTCGCCGATTTGGAGGCGTCGGTTGGCGCTGACGTCAACGGGATTGTTATTCCCAAGATTGAGTCCGCCGACCATGTTGTGTTCCTGGAGGAAATCGTCGCCGAACTGGAGGCCGAGCGCGGCCTCGCCCCGGGGCACACCTGTTTCACCCTGCAGATCGAAACCGCCAAAGGTTTTCTCAACGTCCGCGAAATCGCCGGCGCCAGCCGCCGTAACAAGGCGATCAGCGTGGGTAACGAGGATTTCGCCCATATGCTGGGCATGCCCGAAACCATCTCCGAAGCGTTGATCGGGGCCATGCAAACGGTCCAGATGGCGGCCCGTGAGGCCGGCATTCTGGCCCTTGGTTATCCCGGCTCTATCGCCAATTTCAGTGACTTGGACGCCTATCGCGCCGATATCGCCCGCGCGCGTGCCCTCGGCTTCGACGGCGGCTCCTGCATCCATCCGGCGCAGGTCGCCATTCTGAACGAGGGTTTCGCGCCGACCGCCGTGGAAATCGCCGAGGCCGAAGGCATCATCGCCGCCTATGACGCGGCCTTGGCACGCGGTGAGGGCGCCGTCGCTTATCAGGGAAAGATGATCGATATCCCAATCGCCGACCGGGCCCGCCGCACCCTGGCCCAGCGCGACCGCATCGCCGGCCGCTAAATCACACCGTCGGCGGCAAGCGCCTCGCGGGCCGCCGCGTCAAGGCCAAGGTCGCCGTAGATCTCGGCGTTATCCTGTCCCAGAACTGGTGGTGGGCTGTCGACCGCCGGCGCCGCGCCGTCCAATTTGACACCGGTGCGCACCACCTGAATGTCCTGGTCGACGCCGGGTACAGCGGCAAAATCGGCGAGCAGGCCACGGTCGGCGATTTGCGGATGAGCGAGCACTTCGGGCACCGTCAAAATCGCCCCGGCGGGCACGCCCAGGGCATTAAGCTCGCCCGCCCAGGCCTCGGCCGG
>NZLB01000202.1 GCA_002694075.1 Nisaea sp. | reverse complement strand
GTCGACAGCTTGCGCACGCGCGCGGATGACGAAGTGCTGGTGGTCAGCACGCCGCCGGCCTTCGCCGCCAAATGGCTGGCGCCGCGGCTCTATCGTTTCGCCGGCGACCACCCGGATTTGGACATTCGACTGTCCTCGACCATGGCCAAAACCGCGTTCGCCGGCGACGGCATTCATTGCGCGGTCCGCAATCAGCCGGTCGACGCCCCGCGCGAAGACCATCTCGTTTATGAACCGTTGATCGATATCGATTACGTCGCGGTATGCGCCCCGCGTCTGGTCCCGGCCGGCGCCCAGAGCGACCCGCGCGCCTTCGACAACGTGCCGTTGATCCATGACGAAACGATCTGGACAAACGCCCCACTGCATGGCGTCGGCCAGGGCACCGCCTTTACCTGGCGCGATTTTTTCGACCAGGTCGGCCACCAACGGCCGGACACCGACCGCGGCCTGCGCTTCAGCGTCGCCGACCACGCCCTCGACGCGGCGGTCGAGGGCGCCGGCCTGTTGTTGACACAGGCGCCGCTGACGTTTGACGATGTCCGTACCGGACGTTTGGCGGTGCCGTTCGGGGCGCGGATCAAGGTCGGCCGGGCGTTTTACCTGGTCTACCCGCGCGAGCGCGCCGGCATGGCCTGTCTGGTCGCCTTTCGCGATTGGATTTTGGGCGAAATCGCCGAAACCAACCGTTTGATGGCGGCCGTGCTGGAGCCCGGGTAGTCGCGCCGCGCCTGGAAGGAGACGCGAGATGAGCCATGTGTTCCACCGCCAAGCGCGCCATCATTATCCGGTGGCGGTACGCGGCGCCGGCGCCTTTATCGAGGACAGCGCCGGCAAGCGTTATCTGGACGCCTCCGGCGGTGCGGCGGTTTCCTGTCTCGGCCATGACCATCCCCATGTGGTCGCCGCTATCAAGGACCAATTGGAGCGCCTGCCCTTCGCCCACACCGGCTTTTTCACCAACCCGGCGATGGAAGCTTTGGCCGACCGTCTCATCGCCGCCGCGCCGGGCGATTTGGAACGGGTGTTTTTCGTCTCCGGCGGCTCCGAGGCGGTCGAGGCGGCGTTGAAATTGGCGCGCCAATACTTCCTGGAAATTGGCCAACCCCAGCGCCGGCGGATCATCACCCGGCGGCAGAGCTACCACGGCAACACCCTCGGCGCGCTGGCCGTCGGCGGCAATGAATGGCGGCGTCGGCCGTTCCAGCCGCTGTTGATCGAGACCAGCCAGATCGCCCCTTGCTTCGCCTATCGCGACCAGGGTCACAACGAGACCGCGGAGGAGTATGGCCAAAGAGTCGCCGATGAGTTGGAGGAAACCCTGCAACGCCACGGCCCGGACACCGTCGCCGCTTTTATCTGCGAGCCGGTGGTCGGCGCCACCGCCGGCGCGGTGCCCCCGGTGGCCGGCTATCTCGCCCGCGTTCGCGAGATTTGCGATCGCCATGGCGTGCTATTGATTTTTGACGAGGTGATGTGCGGCATGGGCCGTACCGGCTACCGCTTCGCCTGTGACGAGGATGGCGTGGCGCCGGACCTGCTGGTCGTCGCCAAAGGGCTGGGCGCCGGATTTCAGCCGATTGGCGCGACCCTGGTCGCCCGCCATGTTTTCCAAGCGATCCATGACGGTTCCGGCTCTTTCCAGCATAGTCACACGTATATGGGCCACCCGGCCGCCTGCGCCGGCGCCCTGGCGGTGCAAGAGGTCATCGACGCCGAAGACCTGCTGGCCAATGTGCGGCGGCGCGGCGAACAATTGCGCGCCGCCCTCGATACGGCTTTCGGCGACCATCCCCATGTCGGCGATATCCGCGGCCGCGGCCTGTTCCTGGCGCTCGAATTGGTGACCGACCGGGCCACCAAGACACCGTTCGATCCAGCCCTCAAAATCCACCAACGGGTGAAGGCGGCGGCGATGACCAATGGCTTGATGGTCTATCCCTCGGGCGGCACGGTGGACGGGGTGCGCGGCGACCATGTGTTGTTGGCGCCGCCGTTCATTGTCGACGAGGCGCTGGTCACCATGATCGTCGATCGCTTGGCCGCCAGCCTCGCCGAAAGTTTGCCGGCGGCGACCGCGGCCAGCGCCTGAGACCGCCGCGCTTGGCCGAACCTCGAGAAATATGTTAATCTACTAGACGTAGTGTATTGAGACGCAATCTAGTTCGATGATGTATGACGACTCGTTGGTCGCGCTATCGCGAACGCATGCTGGCGCGACGCGCTTTTTACGAATTGCGGTCGCGCTCGCCATTATTTTCGTCCCGGCCTTAATCGGCAGCCTGCTGGCCGCCGGCTGGGCGGTCGACCCGGCCGACTTGACCCGTCCGGCGCCGTCGCCGTTAGATTGGTAAGGCGGTCTTGTAAACCACCTGTTTCAAGGCGAAGCTGGAACGGATGCTGGCGACACCCGGCACGCGCGTCAGGTGATCCATCAAAAACCGTTCATAGGCGCCAAGGTCGGCGGCCACCACCCGCAACATGTAGTCGGCGTTGCCGGTCATCAGATAACATTCCATCACCTCCGGCCAGGCCGCCACGGCGGCCTCGAAAACCCGTAGCGCGTCTTCGACCTGACGTTCCAAGGACACCTGTAAAAAGACGCTGACCGGCAAGCCGACGGCGTTCTGGTTGACCAGCGCCACCTGGCGGGCGATGACACCGCGCGCCTCCAATTGGCGGACCCGGCGCAGGCACGGCGATTGCGACAGGCCGACCGCGGCGGCCAGATCGACGTTGCTGACGCGGGTGTCGGTTTGCAGCCGGCGTAAAATACGCAAATCAATTTCGTCCAAACCAGTATTTGAAATATTTTCCATTTCACCGACCCTTTCACGAAAGAATATGCCACAGAGGATCGATTTCCCGCAAACAACGCAAGGATTCGCCGGCGCCGCGATGCTAATCTAGAGGTGTTGGGATATTCGGTGGAGAGCGATGATGGCCCGAGCGCGCCAAGTTTCAGATGTGGCCCCGCGGATGACCGCGGATTTGGCGAACGCCCCGTCGCGCCTGCCGACCGCCGATGAACTGGCCTGCCTACGGCAGCTTGAACGCAAGGTGTTGTGGCTGTCCAGTTGGATGATCCACAACGCCAACCACATGCGGCCCGGCGACGACCAATTGAAGGTCGGCGGCCATCAAGCCTCCTGCGCCTCGATCACCACCCTGGCGACGGCGCTGTATTTCCACACCTTGAGCGCCCAGGATCGGGTGGCGGTGAAGCCGCACGCCAGCCCGGTGTTCCATGCGATCCAATATCTTCTGGGTCATCAGACCCGCGATAAGCTTGAGGGCTTTCGCGCGCTTGGCGGCGCGCAAGCCTATCCGTCGCGCACCAAGGACAGTGACGACGTCGATTTTTCGACCGGTTCCGTGGGCCTGGGTGTGGCCATGACCAGTTTCACCAGCCTGGTCCAAGACTATCTTCACGCCCGCGATTGGGGCCATGGCGCCGAGGGCCGCATGGTCGCTTTGGTCGGTGACGGCGAGCTCGACGAAGGCAATATCTACGAAGCCCTGTTGGAGGGCTGGAAACATGACCTGCGCAACACCTGGTGGGTGATCGATTACAACCGGCAGAGCCTGGACGGCGTTGTCACCGAGGGTCTGCGCGAACGTATCGACGATATTTTCACCTCCATGGGCTGGCAGGTGGTGACCATTAAATATGGCCATAAGCTGCAAGCCGCCTTCGCCAAACCGGGCGGCGCGCGGCTGCGCCAATGGATCGACGACTGCCCTAACGACCTTTACGCCGCGCTCTGTTTCGAAGGCGGCGAAGCGTGGCGCGAGCACCTGTCCCGCGATTTAACCAACGCGCCCAAGACACGGGCGATTATCGACGGGCTCGACGACGCCGAATTGGCCGATTTGATGACCAATCTCGGCGGCCATGATTTGACCGCCGTGCTCGACGCTTTCGCGGCCATCGACCACGACCGACCGGTCTGTTTCGTCGCCTACACGGTGAAGGGCTATGGCCTGCCCTTGGCCGGCCATAAGGACAATCACGCCGGCTTGATGACACCCGCGCAGATCGCCGCCCTGCAAGGCGCGATGGCCGTGCCGGCGGGGGCGGAATGGGATAAATTCGCGGGCCTCGATCTCGCCACGGGCGACCTCCAAGACTTCCTCGCGAGCAACCGTTTCGCCGCCGAGGGCACCCGCCGCCTGCGCGCGCCGACCGTGCCGGTGCCGGCCCGCCTGGAGTTCGAAGCGGCGCGCGAAGCCTCGACCCAGGAAGGCTTCGGCCGCATCCTCCATTTGCTCGGCCGCGGCGACAGCGCGCTGGCCGATCACATCATCACCACCTCGCCAGATGTCACGGTGTCGACCAATCTTGGCGGCTGGGTCAATCAGCGCGGCCTTTACGCCCGCAACCCGGCGGCCGACACCTTTCGTAATCGGCATATCCCCTCGGCCCAGAAATGGGAGCGCTCGCCACGCGGCCAGCATCTCGAGTTAGGCATCGCCGAAAACAATCTGTTTATCGCGCTTGCCGCCATGGGCCTGTCCCACACCCTGTTGGGCGAACGCTTGATCCCCATCGGGACGGTCTACGATCCGTTCATTCAGCGCGGTCTGGACGCTCTCAACTACGCCTGTTACCAGGATGCCCGCTTCATGCTGGTGGCCACGCCCTCGGGCATCAGCCTGGCGCCGGAGGGCGGCGCTCATCAATCCGTAGGGACACCGTTGATCGGCATGGCCCAGGACGGTTTGGTGGCCTTCGAGCCGGCGTTTGTCGATGAATTAGCGGCGATCATGCGCTGGTC
>NZLB01000201.1 GCA_002694075.1 Nisaea sp. | reverse complement strand
TTCAACAGGATCGAAAGCGACATCCAACCGCCCGCTGACCGGTGTCTCGACGCGCACAATGTCGGCCAGCCCGGGGAACCAGGTCGCCAATCGGTCGATCGCCACGCCGGCGAAATCGATACGCCCGTCAACCACGCGGCGGGCGCGATCAAAATCGGCGGCCACTGTCAAAAGACTGGCCGGCACCCCCAGATCGACACGCGCGCTGCCATCGAGGCGTAGTCCCGTCGGCGTTCGTTCGGCAAGAACATCCGGTATGGTGAGGCGCATGGGCCGCCGCCAGGCGGCATCGCGAAAGGTCACCTGGCCTTGCTCGACTTTCACTTTTTTAAGATGGCCCAAGGTCTGACGACGGTCCGCCGGCGCCGCCAGAACGCTCAGAAAATGCATCGCCTTGGCGACATCGGCCGGGTTGCCGGCCGGCGCGGGCGTGCCGTCACCCGCCGGCCGATCAATCGCCAAACGCCCTTCGCTGTCCCGCAGCAGGGCCAACCGCGGCTGACTGAGGTGCAATTCCAACGGCGCCAAGCGGCCGGTCACAAGGGCGCCTAGGCTTAAGGTGGCGGTCACCTCGGCCACGCTCAGCAAGGCGTCGCCGGCGGCGCCATTCAACTCTGCGTCGCGGGCGCGAACTTGGAAAAAGTCGCGCCAACCACCCCACGAAACCGAGGTTTCCCCCAAGGCCAGCGTTACCCCTGCCCGCCCATCGAGCAGCGCGTCGACAAGCCAATCTTTGACGGGGTCGAGCGACAGCGGCGCGCTGGATAAGCGCCAAATCACCAAGCCCACCAATATTGTTGCGATGCTGACAAACACCGCCACAGCTTCAAGCAAACGGATCAGGGGGCGCCGCATTGGCTCAATCCTCTTGGCACCAGGCCCATGGACCGGCGGGGTCGTCGGCGGTGGGTCGCCGGGGCCGGCGTTTGGTTCTTTTTCCAGAACCGCTTATACTGACAACATAATCATCCACCGCTTAAGCGCAAGCCACCGACCAAAACCAAAAAACCGTGGTGAAACAGCGGAGCGACGGCGTGAACTTCATCGATCAAGTCACCTGCGGTCCGGGCATCGACCCGCGCGACGAAGACAGCGCGCGCGTCGGTCTTGAGCGGTGGTGTGAGGCGGCCGAGACCCTTGACGATGGCGGCGCGGCGGCGCGCGCGATGGTCGCCGAGGGGCCTGGCCGCGACCTGCTGCGCGGCATTTTCGCCAATAGCCCCTATCTCACGCAGATCTGCCTGCGCGAGCAAGCGACCATGGTGGAACTGGCCGCCGCCGGACCGACCGCGCTGTTCGAGACCATTGTGAATGAGGCCGCCACCCTCGACGCCGCCAATCTACCCGTTGACCGGCTGATGCGTGCGCTACGCCTCATGAAACGACGCGCGTCGCTATGTGTGGCGGTCGCCGACATCACCGACAGTTGGCCGCTCGCCGAGATCACGCGGGCGCTCACGCGGATGGCCGAAACCGCCCTCGCGCAGGCGTTTCGCCATGCCCTGGCCACCACCGTTGCGCGCGGCCGCCTGCCGCTGACCCTGGGCGACGACCCGTTGGTCGACTCCGGTTTGATCTGCTTGGCGATGGGCAAGATGGGCGCCTATGAACTCAACTATTCCAGCGATATCGACCTGATCGTTTTTTACGACAACGAGCACCCCGCCTTGGCCGGTTTCGACGAAGTGCGGCGGGGTTTTGTCGAGGTCACCCGCGTGATGGTACGAATCATGGAGGAGCGGACCGCCGAAGGTTATGTCTTCCGCACCGATTTACGCTTACGACCCGATGCCGGCGCGACGCCCATCGCCATCTCCACGGCCGCCGCCGAAGCGTATTACGAAAGCGCCGGCCAAAATTGGGAACGCGCGGCGATGATCAAGGCCCGACCGGTGGCCTCGGACCAGGTCGCGGCGGGGCGTTTCATGAAACGCATTGAGCCCTTCATCTGGCGCAAATATCTCGATTTCGCGGCGATCCAAGACATTCATTCGATCAAACGGCAGATCGCCGTGCACAAAGGTGGCGGCCAAATCGCCGTCAACGGTCACAACCTCAAGCTCGGCCGCGGTGGCATTCGCGAGATCGAGTTTTTCGCCCAAACCCAACAGTTGATCTGGGGCGGGCGCTCGCCGCGGCTGCGGGTGGCGCCGACGCTGGCGGCGCTCGCCGGCCTGGTGCAGGCCGGGCGCACCAGCGCCGCGGCCGCCACCGACCTGACCGCCGCCTATGGCTTTTTGCGCCGCGCCGAACACCGCCTGCAAATGATCGCCGACGCCCAAACCCATAGCCTGCCCAGCGATGACGCGGCGGTGGCCGGTTTCGCCGCCTTCCTCGGCTACTCGACGGTGGCGACGTTTCAGGGCGATTTGCTGCGCCACCTCAACACCGTAGCGCAACGCTATGGCGCCTTGTTTGAGGAAGCGCCCTCGCTGGCCGCGGACCAGGAGACGGAACGCGACCATGGCAATTTGGTCTTCACCGGCACCGAAAGCGATCCCGACACCGTCGCCACTCTGGAGGCCATGGGGTTTGACGATGGCGAGGCGGTGGCCATGCAAATTCGTCAATGGCACCACGGCCGCTACCGTGCGACACGTAGCGAACGCAGCCGGCAGTTGCTGACCGAATTGATGCCGCGCCTGCTCGCCGGGCTGGCCGGCAGCGCCGAACCGAATGCCGCCTTTCGCCGATTTGACCGCTTTTTGATGGGGCTACCGGCGGGCGTGCAAGTGTTCTCCCTGCTCTATCAAAACCCCTGGCTGCTGGAGATCATCGCCAAAATCATGGGCATGGCGCCGAGCCTATCCGAGTATCTTTCGCGCCACCCGGAGGTTTTCGAGGGGATTCTAACCCACGACAGCTTGCGGCCTATCGCCGACAGTGACGATCTGGTCGGCGACCTGGCCGATCAATTCGCCGCCGCCCGCGACTATGAGCATCGCTTGGACCTCACCCGTCGGTGGGTCGCCGACCGACGCTTTCAGATCGGCGTTCAATTACTGCGTCAGGTGATCAGCGGTGACCAGGCGGCGACGGCCCTGTCGTGGGTCGCCGAGGCGGCGATTGTCAATCTGTTGCCGGCGGCCGCCGACGACTTGGCCGCGCGCCATGGGCGGATCGGCGGTGACGGGCCGGCGATGGCGGTTTTGGCCCTTGGCAAGCTGGGCGGCCGCGAACTCACCTTCGCCTCCGACCTGGATTTGATTTTTGTCTATGACGCGCCTTTCGAGGCGGTGTCGGACGGCGCCAAACCGCTCGCCGCCAGTGTTTATTTCACCCGGCTCGGCCAACGTTTGTTGACCGCCCTGACGGTGCAAACCGGCGAAGGCGAATTGTTCGACGTCGACATGCGCCTGCGTCCCGACGGCCAAAAGGCGCCGCTCGCGGTTAGCCGCGAGGGGTTCGAGAACTACCACCGCGACAACGCCTGGACTTGGGAGAAAATGGCCCTCACGCGGGCGCGGGCAATCGCCGGCCCGGCCCAGCTCCAGGCCGATCTGGCGGATTTTATCCGGGCCGACCTGGCCCAGCCGCGCGATGGCGACGGCTTGCTCCGCGACGTCGCCAATATGCGCGCCCGCATCGCCCGCGAGCGGCCGGCGCGCGGTCCCTGGGATGCCAAGGACCGGCGCGGCGGCCTGCTGGATATCGAGTTCATCACCCAATACCTGCTGCTGCGTCACGCCCATGCCAGTCCCGAAGTGCTGGACGGCAATACCGCCCTGGCCTTGACCAAGCTCGCGGCGGCCGGTCATTTGACCCCCGAGCAAGGCCGCCTGCTATCGGAGGCCGCCGGCACCTGGCAGCGCTTGCAGGGAATCCTGCGCCTGACCCTGCATGAGGTCGATGACCGCGCCGATTTGCCCGATGATTTGAAGGCCCGCATGGTCGCGGTCAGTGGGGCCGCCGATTTCGCCACGCTTGAAGCGCGCTTGGCCAAACTGGCCGCAGATGTGGCGGCGCTCTACGACCAGATCATCGCCGCCCCGGCGGCCACGCTGACGGCCGTCGCAGGCGGCGAATAACCGCCGCGACGCCCGGCGGCGCGGGACCTTGCCGGCGGATTTTAATTATATTACGGTCCTGAAATCCCTAACTTTTCGCCGAGAAAGCCATGACCCGCTCGAAAGCCGTGTTGATCGATGATAACCCCGGTCGAAATTGCCAAACCTTTGGTATCGCCCGGGAACTTGGCACCGATATCAATCTGATCCACGCGCCGTCGGTGGGCGTGGTCGGCAAC
>NZLB01000200.1 GCA_002694075.1 Nisaea sp. | reverse complement strand
GGCGGCCCTCATGGGCCTTTTGATCACGCGTCGTTTCCGCCTTGTCACGGGCTTTTTCGGCTTTGCTGCGGCCATGGCGGGCCCGGTTGTCGACGGCCGCCGCGGCCTTGTCCCGGCGCGCCTTTTGTTTGCGGAAACGGCGCAGGTTGACGATTTTCTCGCTCATGCGCGTGCCAGGTCCAAAGGGTCGCTGTCCAGCCATTCGGCGCGGCAGCGCGCGACCGTTGCCGGCGCCGTGAAATTGCGCAAACGCTCGGCGATATGGGCACGCAAGGTCCGCTCGGCGGCATCGGCGGTCTCGTCGGCGTCACCGTTCGCCGCCGCCGCCGACCGTGTCGCCGCCCATTTGCAGCTCCAGGTGGTGGTGCGCAGCCAGGTCAACCGCCGCATGTCGTTCAACCATGGCCGCAGAGCCGCCGCCCGTTCCGCCGGGACCGCCGCCAGATAGGCGCCGTAAAAGGCCATCACCGCGTCCCGGTCAAGCACGCCATGGGCGGCGATGTCCCAGGTTGTCGAGGTGAACAAGCTGGCGTGGGCGAGGTCGATGGCGGGGGCGCCATAGAGCGCTTTTTCCAAGTCGACGAACCACGCCTTGCCGTCGGCGGCGCGCAAGAAATTGCCGGGATGCGTATCGCTTAAAACCAGCGCCCGCGGTTGCGCCTGGCCGGCGACGCGGTCGGCGAAGCGGCGCGCCCAGGCCAATTCCTCGGCCAAGGCGCGGCGCACTTCCGGCATTGGCACGGCGGCGTCGATATGGCGCGCCTGGTCCTCGATGAAAGCCATGGTGCCGGCCACCGGATCGCTGTGATCGGCGAGCGGCGGGCGCGCGGGCGGCGCCGGCATTGGCAAGCCGTGCACCTGGGCGAGGCAAACCGCCACCGCCGCCATGTCGCGGGTCGGTTTGAGGGCCTCGCCGGCGATCGCGTCAATCACCAAGGCGCCCATCGGCAAGGCCGCCGAGGGTGGCAGAACATGGTGCAGGCGCGGGGTGTGGCCGCTGGCCGCGGCGCGCGCGAAGCAGGCCGCCTGATAGGTCAAGTTGTCACCGGCGGCGAGCGCGAACTGGCTGAGCCTTGGGACGCGCGCCAACCAGCCGTCGGTGCCGCCCAGGTGATAATGGCGATGGGCGATGCCTTTTTGCGGCAAAGGCCGCACATCGCCGGCCGTAATCGGGTGGCCGCCGGTCAGCGCGGCGACCGCGCGCGCCAGCGCCTGGCGGATGGCGTCATCCCCCGGCGCCGGGTTATGGTGGAGGGGCGATTGCATGCCCCAGGCTTTACACGATTGGATCGCCGGATGGAACGGTCAGACCAAAGGGCGGCGGCCGGCGCCGCGCTATCGGTGGTCATTCCCACTCTCAACGCCGCCGCCGGCCTGCCGACGACGCTGGCCTGTCTTAACCAGCGCGCGGCCGGCGATTTGGCCCTTGAGGTGATCGTCAGCGACGGCGGCTCACGCGATGACACGCGCGCCTTGGCCGCCGCCGCCGGCGCCACGGTGCTCGACGGGCCGGTCGGGCGCGGCCCGCAATTGGCCGCCGGCGCCGCCGCCGCCGGCCATGACTGGCTGTTGTTTTTACACGCCGATACCTGGCTCGCCCGTGGCTGGGACGTCACCGCCCAGGTCCATATGGCGAGCGTCGGCGGCGCCGACCGCGCCGGCGTCTTTCGCTTCGCCCTCAATGATCGCCATCCGGCGGCGCGGCGATTGGAAAAAATTGTCGCCTGGCGCAACGCCTGGCTGGGTCTGCCCTATGGCGACCAGGGTTTGTTGATCCACCGCCGGCTGTATGACGCCGTCGGCGGCTATCGGCCACTGCCGCTGATGGAGGATGTCGACCTGGTGCGGCGCCTGGGGATGCGCCGGCTGGTGGCCTTCGATGTCGCCGCGGTGACCGACGCGGCGCGCTATCGGCGCGACGGCTACGGCCCGCGGATGCGTCGCAACGCCTTGTGCCTGGCCCTTTATTTCCTAGGTGTGCCGCCTTATCGCCTGGTGCCGCTGTACCGGGGTCGGCGATGACGGGACGGGCCAATTTGATCGTTTTCGTGAAAAGCCCGCGGCCGGGTCATGTCAAACGGCGCTTAGCCGCCGGCCTTGGTCCGGTGCACGCGGCGCGCGTCTACCGTGGTCTGGTCGCGACTCTCCTGCGGCGATTGGCCGGCGGGCCGGCTTGGCGGCGCTTTGTCTTCATCGCCCCGGCGCCCGGCGCCGACCGGCGCCTTGGCCGATGGCATCCGGCCTTCCGCCGGCGGCGTCAAAGCGGCGGTGATTTAGGGGACCGCATGCGCGGCGCCTTTCGCCAGATGCCGCCGGGGCCCAGCCTATTGATCGGCAGCGACATCCCGGGCGTTGAACGCCATCACCTTGCCGCCGCCCTGGCCAAACTGCGCCACGCCAACGCGGTGTTCGGCCCGGCACCCGACGGCGGCTATTGGCTGGTCGGTTTTCGCCGACGGCCGGTGGCGCACGGGATTTTCAAGAACGTTCGCTGGTCCGGACCGGACGCCCTGGCCGACAGTGTGCGGAGCTTACCGCCCGCCATGCGCGTGGCCGAGGCCGCCACCCTTCGCGATATCGACGATCTCGCCGACTGGCGCGCCTGGCAAGCGCGGCGCCGGCGGGCCGGCGGTTAGCTGGCCTTGCGGGCGCGTTCGTGTTCGCGGAGGCGCGGCATGATTTCGACGAAATTGCACGGCCGGTAGCGGATATCCAACTGATGGACCAAAATTTCATCCCAGCCGTCGCGGCAAGCGCCGGGCGAACCGGGCAAGGCGAACAGATAGGTGCCGCCGGCGACGCCGCCGATAGCCCGCGATTGGATCGTCGACGGGCCGATTTTAGGCAGGGAAATCCAGCGAAACATCTCACCGAAGCCTTCGATTTCTTTTTCGAACACCGATTTGAAAGCCTCGGGCGTGACATCGCGGCCGGTCAGCCCGGTGCCGCCGGTGGCGAGCACCACGTCGACTTCGGGGGCGGCGATCCAGCCCTTCAGACGCGCGACAATCGCCGGCACATCGTCGCGCACCAGGTCGCGGTCTGCTAACCGATGGCCGGCGGCGGTCAAACGGTCGACCAACACGGCGCCGGATTTATCTTCGGCTAGATCGCGGCTGTCGGAAACGGTCAGGACCGCGATATTGACCGGCACAAACGCTATCTTCGGGTCAATTCCAGGCAAAGCGGCGTGTCTCCTTGGCGGGCGTACCGACCGGGATGTAGCGCGGCCATTTACCGGTGGCCGCCAAATCCAGGGCCGGCGTCCGCTGTTTCATTTGCAAACGGTACATCCACAGATTGGTCAACACCTGTTCAATATAGTTGCGCGTCTCGGGCGAGGGGATGGCCTCGATGAACAGCAGCGGGTCGTCACGAAAATCAACCGCTTTCAGCCACCGCGAGAGCGACCCAGGGCCGGCGTTATAAGCCGCCAGGACACGGAACAAGTCGCCGTCAACCTGCTTTTGACGCAACAAATGGGTGATGTATTTCTGCGCCAAAGACATGTTCATGCGTGGCTCGAAGAGGGTTTGCGCGCGGTCACGGCGGAGCGCGCGGCGCGCGCCGATGAAGGCCGCCGTCCGCGGCATCAACTGCATCAGCCCGCGGGCGCCACGACCGCTTTTGGCGCGCACATTGAAGCGCGATTCCTGCCGCGCGATGGCCAGCAGCAGGGCTTGGTCGACATTGAAACCATTTTCCGGCCGCCAGTCCGGCACCGGATACATCCCGGCATGGGACATGCGCCCGTCACGACCATGCAGCATGGCCGCCAAGCGCAATGACAGGCCGGGCATGTTGTGGCGGGCGGCGATGGTCATCAGCGTCGGCCAGAGTTCCGCCCCGGCGCCGGCCGCCATTTTGCGCAAATGCCGCTCGGCGCGCAGGTCTTGGCCGACCTGGATCAAGGCGAGGGCGCGGCGGCCATTGGGGTGGCTGGCGACGCGCGCCACCGCCGTCGGCCGCAGGGCCGGCAAGTCCCAATCGATGGGAATTTCGACGCCTAAATTGCGGCGCGCCAAAAGACCGTAGAACGTATCGCGATTAAGGGCGGCGGTGACCAGCCAACTGGTCGACTCGGCCGGTTGTCGCAAAATCAAATGCGCCCGCGACGCCCAATAGGCGCCCGCTGCGCGGTCCGCCGGCGGCACCGTGGTCGCCCGTCCGAGATTGCCGAAATAGCTGGATGCCGCCTGGTAATCGCCGAGGCGCCAGGCCGCCAGGCCGGCGGTCCAATTGGCCAGAACGAATTGCCCATCGCTGGCGGCCAAGCTGATTTGTGCCGCCTCCAGCGCCTCGCGGTCCTTGCTGAACACGAAATAGCCGCGCGCCACCCGCGCCATGGCATCCGCGAAATCGTGGCGGCGCAAGCGCTGCTCGGCCTTTTGCGCCCTTAAATAACGCAGCGCGCCGGTCGGGAAGCCCCGCCCCAAATAACGGTCCACCCGGCGCAGCATTTGGCGGGCCAGCGGTCCGGCCGGGCGCCGCCGGCTAAGGTCGACCGAGGACATGCGGGTGATATCGCCGCCATGGCCATCCAAATAGCCCGGCGTCGGCGCCCGCACCGGCCCGCCACCGCTCGGCCGCCGGCGCAAGGCCAAACGATATAAACGGGTGGCGTCGGGATGGTCGGCGTAGGCCTTCAGCCATTTTTGTAATTCGCCGAAGCGCGAACGATATTTGGTCGGATGCAGGAATTTTTGCGCGCGCACGTCGCCGAGCAGCAAGCGATCGTCCAAGGTCGCGGTCAAATTGGCCGCCGGCCGCCATTTTCCATCTTTTTGCAAAGCGAAAATCTGGCGATAACGCAGCACATCGGCGCGGCTGAGCGGTTGCGGCAAGCTTGTCAGGGCGGGCGGCGGCAG
>NZLB01000199.1 GCA_002694075.1 Nisaea sp. | reverse complement strand
GGTCTATGGTAAAGCGACCCGCCAACGGCGCCAGCGGCTGGCCGATTGGTCGACCACGGCGGTCGATCCGGCGACAAGTTTTCCCCGCCAAGCCCTGCACGCCGCCGCGCTTGGCTTTCGCCATCCGGTAGATGGCCGCGAGCTGCTTTTTGAGCGGCCACCGCCGGCCGATTTCGCGCACCTTGCGTCGATGCTGTCGCGGAACTGATCGATCGATTATTTGCTTTACTTTTTCCGTTGTGGCATCTTTAAAAACAGTAAAACCGACCCCATTTGAAGAGTCGGTTGGAGACAAGCCGCGTGGTACGCGGTGATGGAGAGGTCACATGGCCCAGCGCCCAAACTTGCCTGTGTTAAGTCCGGACGGCAATCTGTCCCGCTACCTGGATCAGATTCGCAAATTTCCGATGCTGACCGCCGACGAGGAATACATGCTGGCCAAGTCGTGGCAAGAGCATGGCGACCTTGAGGCCGCCCATCGCTTGGTGACCAGCCACCTCCGCTTGGTGGCGAAAATCGCCACCGGTTACCGCGGCTATGGTCTGCCCTTGGCCGAGCTGATCTCGGAAGGCAATGTCGGCATGATGCAAGCGGTCAAACGCTTCGATCCGGAACGTGGTTTCCGCCTCGCGACCTATGCCATGTGGTGGATCCGCGCGGCAATCCAGGAATATATCCTACACTCGTGGTCGCTGGTTAAAATCGGGACGACGGCGGCGCAGAAAAAACTGTTTTTCAACCTGCGCAAATTAAAGGGCCAGATGCAGGCTATTGAGGAAGGCGATTTATCGCCCGAACGGGTCACCGCCATCGCCGAGAAACTGGACGTGCCCGAGGCTGAAGTGGTTTCAATGAACCGCCGCATGGCGGCGCCCGACCATTCGCTCAACGCGCCCTTGCGCAGTGACAGCGAGAGCGAATGGCAGGATTGGTTGGTCGACGAACAAGACGACCAAGAAACGCGGCTTGGCCAATCCGAAGAGTTGGCCCTGCGTCGCGACCTCTTAACCGATGCAATGACCACCTTGAACCCGCGTGAGCGTCATGTTTTGACCGAACGTCGGTTAAAGGAAGCGCCGGCCACGCTGGAAGATCTCAGCAAGGTCTACAACGTCAGCCGCGAACGGATTCGGCAAATCGAGGTGCGCGCCTTTGAAAAGCTTCAAAAGGCGATGAAAAGCGCGCTGCCGGAGGACGCCGCCGTCTAACCATCACCGGGCTGCGCATCCGCGCCCGTGACCTCCGGGCCCCATTGGTCGGTAAGTCGACCCTGGCGTTGCTGCAGGCGGGTGATACGGCGTTGTAAATGTTGCACATAGAGCAGGGCGACGACCGTCGGCACCACCGCGAAAATCGCCCAACCAACCGCCGCCGAAGACAGGATCGCCAGCCAAATCCACGTGTTGCCAAGCAGACTAAAGGCCATTTCAAAGGTGTGGCCATCGGATACGAGTTGCACCGTAAAGGGCAGGACCCCCAAAAAGTTAAGGCCGCCGACGCAGAGGGTACGGAAGCGCTCGGCGCGGCGGTCGATGGCCGCCGCCACAAAGGTCGGGGCCATGCCGGCGGCCATGAACATCACGGCCGGCACCAAAAACGACGAGATCGACAACACGCCCAAGCCCGCCAGCAACCGATTTGTTCTCTTATTCACAGTCGCCATCGCCGCCCCCGCCTAAAGGATCGACCAAATTAGAATGGTCGAAGCGCCGACGCTGCTGATGATTCCGGCGACAATCGCCGCCGCTTGCTCGCCAACATCATATGACAACAGGCCTCGGGACCTCAAAACGGTTTGAATTTTGCCGATTTTCACTGTGCAGAGATGATACTCGTGGCATGCCACCTTAAAGCGCCGTTCATCTTCGCTCAGCGCCTCTGGGTCATCGACCAGATGCAGAAGATCCGTCAAATCGCCGGTATCGGCGATTTTTTCAATATCAGCGGCGATTTCCGCGCGGCGCTTAATATTATGGAATTTCTCGATCGCCGGCTGCAACAAGGCGGCGAACCACAGGCTTAGCTCGGGCAGCGGCTCAACCTTGAGGTCCTTCTGCAGTTGGGCAAGCACTGTCAAGCAACTGATCACCGCCTCGGCACGCGACGTTTCGAAGGCGCCCAGACTGCGCAGCATGCGCCCTTCGATCTTCGGGGTGCGGGCGACGATAAAGGCGGCGATATGGCGGTCGATGGGCAGTTGGGTTTGGTCGCACTCCGCGGCCACCCGGTTCAGCCCGGCGAGAACGTCCTCTATACGGTAGGCCATCAGTTGTTCGAGATACGGGCTGCGGCAATGGTAGAAAGGATTGAGTTCATAGAGACAGCGCTCAATGCCCTCGCTCCACTCATTGTGCTCGATAAATCCCGGCAGGCTTTCAAAAACACCGTACAAGTGTAGCAGTTCAGGACGGCTGCGAGGCTGTAGCGCCATCCAGGTATTCACAAAACGGCCGATGATCACATCGCGTACTTGGCGAAGCCGTTCCTCATCGTCGAAATAGGTCGCCAGCGCCGTCCCCACGCCCTCCATATGGGTGCCGAAGCCACGGTGGCGGATGGGGCTCACGCGGTCCAGGGCGATGCATAAACTCGTGACCAGTTTGTCGTCGTCGGCGGGAGGCATGTCTTGGAAAGCCTGTGACGGCCCGACCGCCTCGCGCACATTGGCGCTAATTTCGTCGTCATCCAAGCTGCGCTGCAGCCAGCTATCGAAATCGGCGCTTCGACAGACCTTGCCGGCGTCGGCCCAATTCACGCTGAGGCCATGGGCGGCGGCCCGCGGAATTTCATGGTCAGTCCCAGCGACCGTCAACGGACGGGTGGCGCGCACCGGCGGCTTGGCCTGTTTCGGCGTCATTTGGCGTCCGCCGATCCATGATTCCAAATCGCGCAGGTTCCATCGCTCGGCAACATCGTCACTCAGCAGGCCGCGAAGCAGCTCAACCATATTCATCTGTAGCCGGTTGCCGCGCACCGCCGCGCTGTATGACGTGCCAACCATCCGTTCAAGCAAAACCGCGTCAGGATCTTCGGCGGTCGGCGGCACACGGCCGAGCAGCAGACACAGGACCGTGATGCCGAGCGCGAAGAGATCATCGGCTAAAGTGCCTTCACCACGGGCGGCTTTGTCGGCCCCGGCAAGCTCAATGGGCTCAAAAAGATCCGGTTGGGAAAAGCCCGGCGGCGCCGAGGCCGCCTCGCCCAGCATCAGCGTGCGCTGGCCGGTGTCGGCGAAGTAAAGATTGTTGGGGCGAATCGCGCGGTGGGTGCGCTCACGCTCGCTCAAAGCTTCCAAGGCGGCGGCCGCCGGCGCTAGAAAACCATTGATAATGACATCGTCGGCGAACGGCGCGCGCTGACTTTCCAGTGTCTCGAAAACCTTGGTTCCGGCTGGCCGATCATAAATCAGGAAAGGATGTTGGCGGCCGGTGTCCGGCCATTCGATGACGCCCCACTCAACGGCGCGCACCATGCCGGGCTCGGAAATATCGCGCATGCTGCGAAACACGTCAGGGCGAAGCGGTAATTTCGGGTCGCAGAGCAGGCCGAACATACTGGGGTCTTTGCCGCCCGGCGAAAACACCGCATAGGCGGTCGCGGTCGGCGTGTCATAGCCCGGCAAGGCCCTGGTCGGATCGACCTCGTAATGACCATTGACGATCAGACGGTCAGCTGCCATGCCCTTCGGGGCCTCCCTGCGAGGGGTGCCGGCCGCGCAGAGCGACCATTCAACTTAGACCGAAGATATTACCCGACTTCCGGCCATGAGGAAAACGCCGCTGTCCCAAGAAGACCGTCAATCGGCAAAGGGATCGTGGACCAGAATGGTGTCTTCACGCTCCGGGCTGGTCGACACCATGGCAACCGGCGCGTCGATCAACTCCTCGATGCGGCGGATGAACTTGACGGCGTTTGCCGGCAATTCCGCCCAGGACCGGGCGCCGCGCGTGCTTTCGGCCCATCCGTCGACGGTCTCATAGACCGGTTTCACCGCCGCCTGCGCAGCCGGATTGGCCGGGAAATAATCGAGCTTTTCGCCATGCAAAGAATAGCCAACGCAAATTCTGATGCTCTCCAACCCGTCCAGGACATCCATCTTGGTCAAGGCCACGCCGGAGATGCCGCCGACGCGAATCGCTTGGCGCACCATCACCGCGTCGAACCAACCGCACCGCCGTTTGCGGCCGGTGACGGTGCCGAACTCGGCGCCGCGCTCGCCCAAGGTTTGACCGATCTCGTCATCCAATTCGGTCGGAAAGGGGCCGGTCCCAACCCGGGTGGTGTAGGCTTTGGCGATCCCCAGAACATAACCGATGGCGGTGGGCCCAATGCCGGCACCGGTGGCCGCCTGGCCGGCGACGGTGTTCGATGAGGTCACATAAGGATAGGTCCCGTGGTCGATATCAAGCATCGCCGCCTGGGCGCCTTCGAACAGAATGCGGCGGCCACGCTTGCGAATGTCGTCCAGCCGCGCCCACGACCGGCCGGCGTAGGGCAGGATGAGCGGGGCAACGGCCTGCAATTTGGCGAGCAAGGCGTCGGCGTCCTCTTCTTCGGCCCCGACCCCGCGCAGATAGGCGTTGTGGTGTGCGACCAATTCGCCAACCTTTTGCGCGAGCACGGCATCATCGGTCAAATCGCAGACCCGGACGGCGCGGCGGCCGGCCTTGTCCTCATAAGCCGGCCCAATGCCGCGGCCGGTGGTGCCGATTTTACGATCGCCACGCTGGCTTTCACGAAGACCGTCCAAACGCTGATGCAACGGCAGGATCAGTACCGCGCTATCCGACAGCAGCAGCTGGTCCGGCGTAATCGCCACGCCCTGCGCCTGCACTTGCTCGATTTCGGAAAGCAATGCCCAGGGATCGACCACCACCCCATTGCCGATGATCGACAATTGGCCGCGCACCACGCCCGAGGGCAGCAAGCTTAATTTATACGTCTGGTCGCCAACCACCAGGGTATGACCGGCGTTGTGACCGCCTTGGAAGCGGACCACCACATCGGCGCGCGCCGCCAGCCAATCGACGATTTTGCCCTTGCCCTCATCGCCCCATTGGGCGCCGACTACCGCGACATTGCTCATTCTCGGATCCGTAAATGATTATGATTGTTCAACGGCAACTGGCGCGCCATCGATCAAGGCGTGACTGCATCCCAGGCGCCGCGCCTCGACCCGCAGGTCATCTTCCCCGTCCAAGGCTTTCACCGTCGCCCAGCCCTGCGCACGCCAAGCGGCCCCGTCAGCATAGGACAGGTCGGCCGCGATCAGCAACCGACGGCGCGTGGTGGGCGGCGGCAAGGCGCGCCTGAGAGTTTCCATGTAAAGCGTGAAGCCAAAGGCGGGCTCGGCCTGGTTGCCGGCGACGAGGTAGCGGCCGCCGCGCCCCAACTCGCCGCGGACGCCGGCGCGGAAAAGACTGAAACAGGTGCCAATGTAATACTCGAAGCCGCGGTTTTCGACCGGGTCGACAGTTACCGCCAAATCAGGTTTCGCGGTCCGCACAGCGGCTAAAACATGGCCAATGCGTTCGATCAGATCACGCGCCGTCGCCGGCAATTCGAGCGCCGCGAGGGTCGCCAAACACCGATCCGCGCCGCCGGTCGCCAGCATCAATTCGGTCAACAGCGGACCCGCGGCGCCAGCCAATGACGCCACTTGGCTGGCGTCTTTGTGATCGAGCGCGTCGCGCAAGGGGCCGCCGGCCGGCGCCGCCAACCCGAAATGATCGCAAACCAAGGGCACCAGTGTTGGCACAGAGATATCGACCGACACCCCCTCAATCCCAACGGCCGCCAAGGCTTCCACGGCCAACATGATCATTTCCACATCGGCGGCCAGATGATCGCTGCCGATCAACTCGGCGCCGACCTGCACCAATTCGCGTTCGGGGTTCAACTGGTCGGCGGCGACCCGCAGCACCTCGCCGGCGTAACACAGACGCAGTGGCCGCGGCGCGGCGAACAGGCGGGGGGCGGCCAGGCGCGCGGCCTGCACCGTCATATCGGCGCGCACCCCCATCATGCGTTGCGACACCGGATCCATGGCCCGGAACGTCTGGCCGACCATCGCCGCGCCCGGACCGGAAAAGAGCGAGTCCTCGAATTCCAAAAGCGGCGGTTTAACCCGCTGGTAGCCGTTCTGACGTAAACAGCCGATCAGCTGTTCCAGCGCCTCGGCCTCGTGCTGGGCGTCCGGCGGCAGGACATCGCGCAGCCCCGCCGGCAGCAATGCGCGGCGACGCAGATCGACATCGGCGGACTCGGTGGTCACGGGGCGGGCTCCTGTGATCGCGCGGGGGATCGATGCGCGCTTTCCTAGCCCGGTTCACGCCAATTGTCACTAGCCCCCGGCCCCCTCACCGCCGTCAAGCGGCGGTGAAGTGGAGGCCGTCGGCGCGCACCACTTGCGGCAAAGCCCGAATTTGGCCCATCAACGGGTCGGGCACCGGCCCATCGACCTCAACCAAAGCGATCGCCTCGCCGCCCGGCGCGCTACGACCGAGGTGGAAGGTCGCGATATTGACGTCCTGCTCACCCAGCAAACTGCCAAGGGAGCCGATAAAGCCGGGCTTGTCCCAGTTACGAATGTAAAGCATGTGGCCACCGAACTCGGCCTCCACCGAGATGCCCTGAACCTCGACCAGACGGGGCTTGTCACCACCGATCAGCGTGCCGCTGACAGTGCGACTGCGGTCGCCGAGGTCAATTGAAACAGTCAGCACGGTGTTGTAGTCGGTCGGCCGGTCGGTGCGCGTGACGCTGACCGTGATGCCCCGGTCATGGGCGAGTTGGCCGGCGTTGACCATGTTCACGGTGTCGGCGGACGGGCGCAGCAGGCCGGCCAAGGTGGCGGCGGTCACCGGCCCGGTGTTGAGGCTGGCGGCAAGGCCGGAAAACTCCAAAGTGACCGATTTAATACCGCTACGCGTGACCTGCCCCAAAAAGCCGCCAAGCAACTCGCCCAAGCGCATATAGGGTTTCAGCACCGGCGCTTCCTCGGCGCTGACCGAGGGCATGTTGATGGCGTTGGTGACAGCCCCGGTGAGCAGGTAGTCAGCCATTTGTTCGGCCACCTGAAGGGCGACTTTCTCCTGCGCCTCCATGGTCGCGGCGCCGAGATGAGGCGTCGCCACCAGGTTGGGCGCCCCGAACAGCACATTGTCCTTGGCCGGTTCGACCGCGAACACGTCAATGGCGGCGCCGGCGACATGGCCGCTATCGAGGGCCGCGCGCAGGGCTTCCTCGACGATCAAACCGCCGCGCGCGCAGTTGATGATGCGCACGCCTTTTTTGGTTTTGTTTAGCGCGTTGGCGTCGATGATGTCACGGGTGCTGTCGGTCAGCGGCGTGTGCAAGGTGATGAAATCGGCGGCTGCCAAAAGCTCGTCCAACTCGACCTTGGCGACGCCCAATTCTTGCGCCCGTCCCTCGGTCAAGAACGGATCGAAAGCCATCACCTTCATTTTCAATCCCTGCGCCCGGTCGGCGACGATTGAGCCGATGTTGCCGCAGCCGATCAAGCCCAGCCGCTTGCCGGTCAACTCGGCACCCATGAACGCCGATTTCTCCCATTTGCCGGCCTGCGTCGATTGGTCGGCGGCGGGGATTTGACGAGCCACCGCCATCATCATGGCGATGGCGTGCTCGGCGGTGGTGACGGCGTTGCCGAACGGCGTGTTCATGACCACCACGCCGTGCTGGGTGGCGGCGGCGATGTCGATGTTATCGACACCGATACCGGCCCGCCCAATCACTTTCAGGCGATCGGCGGCGGCGATCAATTCGGCCGTTGCCTTGGTCGCCGAGCGCACCGCCAAACCGTCATAACCGGCGATTTTAGCATGCAATTCTTCGACCGACAGTTTGGTGTCGACATCCACCTCGATGCCGCGGTCGCGGAAAATATCGGCAGCGGCGGGGCTCAAATTATCGGAAATCAAGACTTTCACCATGATGGGCAAGCTCCCTCTGGCAGGCGTTTAAAACGGCAAAAATGGAAGGGACGCGGAGTCCGGTCAGGCGGCGCGCGCGGTCGCCTTGACGCTG
>NZLB01000198.1 GCA_002694075.1 Nisaea sp. | reverse complement strand
CCCGGGTGCGTTAATCGCCGGCACAAAGCCGAAACTGTCATCCTTGACGGTGGCCGACGCGAAGATCACCTGTCCACCCACCGGGTCACAGGCCAAGCCGGAAATAGCGGTTTTACCGAAGGTTAGCTGGCGCACGAAAAGCTCGGCCATGCGCTCGTGCTCGCCATAGACGCTTAAACGCGCGTCGTTATAAATATGGGATGTGAAAAAATGCCGCGCGTTGGGGCTCTCGCCAACGGTGACAGCGGTCGCCGCGCCGCGCGCGCGCTGGGCCGTCACGCAGGCCGCGTCACCACCGCAAAGGTCACGGTTCAGCGCTGGCGGCCCCCATAAGAAGAAAACACTGACCCCGATGACCAGGCAAATCACCACACCGGCGATGATTTTTTTAATGGGTCACCTCCCTGCCCAAACCTGTGAGGTGACGAGTATAGCCTGTTGACCTTTAAATGAAATATTACCATCGGTTTAGATTTATGCGTTTAGGGCCGCGTTTGCTATGAAAATGTCAGGTCCATCAGTGATCCAAAGTCGCGCCAGCGCGTATCAAATGTATGCGTGACTTAAAAACATTCTTCGCCCTGGCCCGGGTCATCGCGATTTGCGCCATTGGATGTCTGGTCAATCGCCCCGCTTGGCGGGTGTGAGCGACGGCGCCACCCGCTTGAGGGCGCCGTAAACGTCGATCAGCAGGACATGGGGCACGGTAAGCGCGGCAAGCCCGATGAAGGTCGCGCGGATTAGCCCGCTGTCCAAATCGACGGTCGCCAACCAGGGCACCGCCGCCAGCACCGCCGCGACGCTGACCGCGCTGAAAGCCGCCACCTGCCACCACACCCGTGACCCAAGAGGGCTGAGCGCGCGCGCCACCGCGCGCAGGTGGCGCACGCTGTGTATCGCGCAGAAATACACCGCAAAGCCCCACAACGGCGGCAGCAACGCCAGCATCACCGCCAGCCCGGCGATCTCAGCCGCCGCCCGCCGGCCGGCGGCGCCTTGGCCGAGCGCCAACCACAGCACCGCCAGCGCCCAGATCGGCGCCGCCAGCTGAAGCAGGTTAATCAATGCCGCCACCTCACCGCCGACCAAGAGGCTGAAAATCGGCGTGACGGCGTCACCATGGACAAGCGGCACGACCGTAATCGGCGCCGCCCCGTGAAACACCACGCGCGGGCCGCGATGCGGTAGGTGCGCCGTCGCGGCCGTGTCCATCATGCCGAAATGGCTAACCGAGAGGGCGAGGAAAAGGACGAAACCGGCGAGCGGCGCGACCCACCACAGCAGCACCACGGCGCCGGCGATGGCTAAATATGCGGCCATGAATAAGGTCAGGGAAACGCTGCCGCGCGCGGCCAAACGCAGGCCCAAAACGCCATCGGCGGCGCCATGGGGGAAACCGGCGACCACGACCAGCATGAGCGGTAAGGCGATCTGCCAACTCATCGCCCGGCCCCGCCAAGCGCCGCCGCCAAAAACAACCCCATTGGCAAGCCTGACATGAGCCTTAACCGCCCCGGCCAATCACCATAACCGCGCATGAACCGCGCGAAGGCATCACCGTCCAAGGCGGCGGCGGCGCGCGTGAAAATCTCCGGTGCGCGCGCGGGCGCCCCACGCAGGACCCGCAACAAAACCTGATCCATCCAAGCTTCTATCGCGTCGCATCCGGGGCGTGCGCCGCCGCCCCTGACGGTCAGGTCGGCGATTTGCCGCTGAATCTGGGAAAAGGCGTAACCGCTGGAGGCGCGGAGCGCGGCGGCGCGCATGCCGACGGCGGTGCCGAATACCCCATCGGGTCGCAAGCGGGCGAGTGGTATGACGCCCGCCTCGCGGCTGGAGATGGTGACACCGGCGGTGGGATAATGGGCCGCGAGATAGGTCGCGATCTGATCGTCATACCAGCTGGCCGGCTGCACCTGAGGTGAGAAGACGGTCGATTCGACCAGCGCGTTTTCGGCGCTGAACGGCAGCAGATAGATAAAGTGGACACCCGCCTCTTGAGACACTCGGAAATCCATCAAAATGGCGGTGTGCGGGTCAAACACCGGTTGATCCATGCGCACCTGCCAGCCCGCGAAGTGCTGCAATAAAACGCCGGCCGGCGGGGCTGGCGGCCGGCTGTCAAACACCCGGGCGGCCCGCAACTCACGGCCGTCGGCCAATGCCACGCGATAGCCACCGGCATGGCGCGTGGCGGCGGCGACGGTTCCCCGCATCTGTCGCACCGCCGGCATGGTCGCCCGCAAATAGTTTTCGAACCGTGCCGAGGAAATCGCGCGATACCAAAAATTGTTACTGGTGAGAACCGTCTTGCCGCCATGGTCAATCACCGCCCACTGTCGCCACGCCGCCTCCCCAAAGGGCCGCGCCAAAGCCAAATCCTCGCCGCCGTCATCCCAATAGCCCCAGATATGATCGGGCCGTGGGTCGCCAGGATCGATCACCGCCACCGGCCCATTTTGGTCCGCCGCCAAACGGTGGGCCAGGGTCAAGCCAGCGCAGCCACCGCCGACCACGGCCGCCGCCAATGCGGGCGTGTCAGGACAGGGCGTCGACACTTGCGATCCCTCGTAACGGCGCGTGAAGGGCGGCGTTGTGGGCCGGCGGCATTCGCCACCGCCGCACCAGACGCGGCAGGCTGGCCGCCGAGGCCAAGACCTTACCGCCACCGCCGACCACTTGCCGGCCGCGCCACCAGGCGTGGTGACGACGGGTTAAGCGGCGGCCGATGGCGCGGTAGACCGTGGCCGCGACACCCATCGCCAAATCGTTTTGCCACGGCAGATAGGCGAGCCCCGCCAAGCCGGAGGCGTAATAAGTTTCGGCCCAAACCAAGGTTTCGCCGACGGCGGTGGCGACCGGAGCGCGGCACGGGTCGGCCGGGTCGCGCATACCCGCGGCGATTTCCGCCGGCGTCAGCGCGCCGCACCAACTGGCCGGCAGATAACGGCGCCCCAAGCCAGCGTCCTCGGCCACATCACGGGCGATATTGGTCAACTGCATGGCGATACCAAGGTCGACCGCGAAAGCGTCGGCGCGCCGGTCGCGGCGGCCCAGGATCGGCGCCATCATCAGACCGACCGTGCCGGCCACCTGATAAGCGTAAACGATCAACGCCGCCTGATTCTCCAAGGCCACCGTGCCCTGGTCGAAAATCAAGCCGGCTATCAAATCGCGGGCCGCCGCGCGCGGAATCGCGGCTTCCTGGCTGAGGGCCAAAAAAGTCGCCACCTCGGCCATGTCGGGCGGCAGGTCGCCCACGGTGCCGTCGATCAAGGCCATGTCAATCGCTCGCAAACGCGGCAATCCCCCCGGCAGGTCGCCATCGGCGATATCGTCTAAAAACCGGCAAAAGGCGTAAAGTAGGGTCGCCTGGCGGGCCGCCACCGGCCCGAGAAATCGGCGCGCCCAGTGAAACGACTTGCCGTGGGCGGCAAGCATCCGGTCGGCCATGTCCTCGGCCGAAAGCGGTCCCTTTGACGGACAGCCGGCGACCATCACCAATGCCCCTTTTATCCAGCCTCCGCGGCCGCCCGTTCGCGGAGCAGCGTTTCCACCACTTTCGCCGAACTGACGACGCCCGGCAAGCCGGCGCCCGGATGCGTGCCGGCGCCGACAAAGTAAAGATTGTCGATATGCGGGTCGCGGTTGCGATAGCGGAACCAGGCCGATTGGCTGAAAATCGGCGCGATAGAGAAGCCAGCGCCGTGGCGCGCCCGATAGTCGTCGCGGAAATCGGTCGGGTCCATCCAAAACTCGCCGGTGATGTGGTTTTCCAAATCCGGCAGGATGGTCCGCGAAAGCGCCGCCACGATACGATCGCGCAGCTCTTGCCCCGCCGTCGACCAATCGATGTCGGTCTGTAAATTGGGCACCGGGCAAAGGACATAGAAGCTATCGCAGCCGGGCGGCGCGAAACTGGCGTCGGTCGCCGTCGGCCGGTGCAGGTAGAGCGAAAAATCGTCCGACAGTTTGCCGTGGTCGAAAATATCGGCCAACAAAGCGCGAAACCGCTGGCCTAGCCAAATGGTGTGGTGGGCGACCTCGGGATATTGCCGGCGGGTGCCGAAGAATAACACGTAAAGACCCATCGAGTACTTGGTCATGGACTCCGGCAAAGGACGTTTGGCACGGCGCGCGGCCGGGCCGCCATCGACCAACATTTCGCGGTAGACGGTCGGCGGATCGGCGTTGCAGATCACCTGATCGGCCGGCAAATGCGCGCCCCCGGTCAGCGTGACGCCGGTCACGCGATCGCCGGCCATTGTGATGCGCGTGACGTCGGCGCCGGTTAAGATCTCAATCCCCTGGCGGCGCATCAAATCGGTGAGCGCGGCGACCAGGGCGCCGGTCCCGCCCATGCAAAAGAAAACCCCCCATTTACGCTCAAGATAGTGGATCAACGAATAGATCGAGGTGGTTGAGAACGGGTTGCCGCCGACCAGCAACGGTTGGATCGAAAAAGCGCGGCGCAGCAAGGGATGGCGAATATGTTTAGCGACCAAGGCGCTGACCGTGCGGTCGGCGCGCAGCCGGACCAGCGCCGGCAACTGCGCCATCATCGCGCCGAAACGGGTAAATGGCCGGTGAGCCAGTTCGCTGAAGCCGACGTCGAAAATACGACGCGAGGCTTCCACCAAATTCTCGTAACCGGCCACATCCTCGGGCGCGAAACGGGCGATCTCCTCGCGCATCCGCGCCAAGTCGCCGCCATAGTCGAAGCTGCGCCCGTCGTGGAAATAATAGCGATACCACGGGGTCAATGGCGCGAAGGTCAGGTGGTCGTGGAGATTTTCGCCGAACAACTGGAACAGCTCTTCGAACAAAAAAGGCGCCGTGATCACCGTCGGACCGGCGTCATGGCGAAAGCCATCGCGTTCAAAAACCTGTGCCCGGCCGCCAAGTTGGTCGAGGCGTTCGACCAAGGTCACATGGTGGCCCATAGCACGGCAGCGGAGCGCCGCCGCCAGGCCACCAAAACCACCGCCGATGACGACACTGCGCGGAGCTGAGGCCAGCCCGGCGCCGTCGGCGCCCGGAGCCATTTGATTCACGCGCCCTCAGCCCCCGCTGACCGCGCGCGGGTGG
>NZLB01000197.1 GCA_002694075.1 Nisaea sp. | reverse complement strand
TGGCTTGAGGGTGATGAGGTTGCGCCCGCCGCGCCGGTTATGATCGGCTGGGTGCGGGGCTTTGGTCTGAAGCCGGGTGATCAGGTCATCCTGACCTTAAAACGTCCGGATGGCCGAACATTGGCGGCCAAGACCATCACCCTGAAAAGGCCTTATTTGAAATTCTTCCGCTATATCGGGGCCAAGCGACCTGGTGCCGCTTGGGCACCTGGCCGCTATCGCTTGGCGGCGGCGGTCGTTCGCCCGGCCGGCGCCGATGGACCCGGCCGCCGGAAAAGCTACCGCGCCGAAGCCATGGTCGCCGCGGCGGCCCGCTGACGGTCTGCACTCGGCGGTTGATTCAGTCGCAATCAAATGCATACTCCGCCGCCTGGACCGGCGGTCACCTCCGCCGCCTCGGCGTCTTAACCCATTGGACCTCAGCCATGCATCGTTATCGTTCCCACAAATGCCACGACCTGCGCCTTGAAAATGTCGGCGAGGTGGTCCGTCTTTCGGGCTGGGTCCATCGCCTCCGCGACCATGGTCAGTTGCTGTTCATCGACTTACGCGACCATTTTGGCATTACCCAATGCGTGGTCGACGCCGAGGACCCGATGTTCCAAGAGGTCGAAGGCATCCGCGTGGAAAGCGTTGTGACGATTACCGGGCGGGTGGTCGAGCGGGCGCCGGAGACGGTCAACGCGAAATTGCCGACCGGGGATGTCGAGGTGCGCATCGACGCCTTCGAGGTGCAGTCACGGGCCGAGGTCCTGCCGCTGCAAGTGAACGCCGATGAAGACGCCGGCGAAGAAACGCGTTTGCGCTATCGTTTTCTCGATCTGCGCCGCGAACGGGCGCATCGCAACCTGGTGTTGCGCAGCCAGATCATCTCGTCGATCCGTCGCCGCATGGTCGAGCAGGGTTTCATCGAGTTTCAAACGCCCATCCTGACCGCCTCCTCGCCCGAGGGCGCGCGTGACTTTTTGGTGCCCTCGCGCCTGCATCCGGGCAAGTTTTACGCCCTGCCACAGGCGCCCCAGCAATTTAAACAATTGGTCATGGTTTCAGGCTTTGACCGTTACTTCCAAATCGCCCCCTGCTTCCGCGACGAGGACAGCCGCGCCGACCGCTCGCCGGGCGAGTTCTACCAGCTTGACCTGGAGATGAGCTTCGTTGAACAGGAAGACGTGTTCGACGCGGTGGAACCGGTTTTAACCGGCGTGTTCGAGGAATTCAGCGACAAGCGGGTGCCGCAGCCGGTGCCGCGGATCCCCTATGCCGAGGCGATGCTGAAATACGGCAGCGATAAACCTGACCTGCGTAACCCCATCGAGATTTGCGACGTCACCGATATTTTCGACGGTTCCGATTTCGCGATTTTCGCCAATAACATCAAGAAAGGCGCGGTGGTCCGCGCCATTCCCGGACCGGGCTGCGGCAGTCGGGCGATTTGCGACCGCATGAATTCCTGGGCCCAGGGCGAGGGGGCGCCAGGTCTCGGTTACATTATTTTCGCCGAGGCCGGCGGCCGCGGGCCAATCGCCGGCCGTCTAGACGACGCCGCCATTGCCGCTTTGAAGGAACGCGCCGGCGTTGACGATGGCGATGCCTTGTTCTTCGCCTGCGACCAGGCCGACCCGGCGGCCGATTTGGCCGGCAAGGCGCGCACCAAGCTGGGGACCGATCAAGACCTGCTGGAGAAGGATGTCTTTCGCTTCGCCTGGATTGTCGATTTCCCGATGTACGAGCGCGACGCCGCCACCGGTAAGATCGAGTTTAGCCACAACCCCTTCTCCATGCCCCAGGGCGGTCTTGAGGCGTTGGAGACCAAGGACCCGTTGGAAATCCTGGCCTACCAATACGACATCGTCTGTAACGGCGTGGAGCTGAGTTCGGGGGCGATCCGAAACCACCTACCCGATGTCATGTACAAGGCTTTCGAAATCGCCGGCTACGGGCCGGAGGTGGTCGACGATCAATTCGCCGGCATGATCAATGCGTTTAAGTTCGGCGCCCCGCCGCACGGCGGTTTCGCGCCGGGCATCGACCGGATCGTCATGTTGATCGCCGACGAACCGAATATTCGCGAGGTCATTCTGTTTCCGATGAACCAGCGGGCCGAGGATTTGATGATGAACGCCCCCAGCGAGGTGCGCCCCGAACAATTGCGTGAACTGCACATTCGCCCGGCGGCGCCGCCCCAACGCAAAGAGGGTTAGGCGGCGACCCCTGCCATGGCCAAGCGGTGGGCGCGGGTTATGGTGGGCGGCTTCGCGGTTTTGGCCGCGGCGTTCAGCGCGCCGGCGGATGCGCGGTCGGTCGACATCGAACTGGTGATCGCGGTCGACAGTTCGACCAGCGTCGATTTTGACGAATTTAACCTGCAAGTGCGCGGTCTGGCCGCCGCCTTTCGGGACCCCACCGTGGTCGCCGCCATCGCCGACGGGCCACGCGGCGCGATTTCGGTCGCGGTTTTCGAATGGGCCGACCCGGCCAGTCAGATGTTGGCGGTGCCGTGGACCGTCATCGATGGACCGGCCACCGCCAACGCCTTCGCGCGCCGGGTGGACAGCATGACGCGCCAGGTGCCGCGTGGCGGCACCTCTATCGCCGGCGCCCTGGCCTTCGCCAGTGTCTTGTTTCAGAACAATCCCCACCCCGGCGACCGCCAAGTCATCGATTTGACCGCCGACGGCCGCAACAACCAGGGCCCGGCGGTCGACCAGCTGCGCGATCTTTTGGTCGCGCGCGGGATCACCATTAACGGCATGGTGATCTTGAACGACGACGCCGTGCTGGATGGGTATTTTGAAGACCGGGTGATCGGCGGCCCGGATGCTTTCGTTGAGGCGGCGGCCGACTACACCGATTACGCCAAAGCCATCCGACGCAAATTGATCCGCGAAATTCGCGGCCTGGACATTGTGCGTGCGCCGGCCCGGCAAGTCGGCGCCCTGCCGGCCGCCGCCGGTGACTAGCGAGCGGTCTCGAAGGCGCCCAGAAAGCACGTCAGGTTGGTGCCGAGTTGGGGCGAGATATAGCCGCCTTCCTGGACCAAGACTGTTGGCCAACGGCGGTCGGCGACGGCCGCCGCGATGCGCGCGAAGCCGTCGGTGGTGATTGCCAAAAAGGCCAGCGGATCGGCCTCCGACGCGTCCAGCCCCAAGGCCAGAACCAGAATGTCCGGCTTAAAATCGGCCACCCGATTGAGGGCGCCGTCAAGGGCCGCGAGAAAACGGTCGTCGCCGGTTCCCCGGGGCTGCGGCAGGTTCAGATTGAAGCCCGTTCCGGCGCCGCGCCCGGTCTCTTCGGCATAACCGGCGAAATAGGGATAGAAGGTGGCCGGGTCGCCATGCAGCGAGACGGTCAGCACATCGTCGCGGTCGTAGAAGATGCCCTGGGTGCCGTTGCCGTGATGGACGTCGACATCCAAGATGGCGACGCGGTCGGCGCCTTGGTCGCGGCAGTACTGGGCGGCGATGGCGCTATTGTTGAGAAAACAAAAGCCGCCGGCCATATCGTGATAGGCGTGGTGGCCGGGCGGCCGGCAGAGGGCATAAGCTTCGCCGGCGCGCCCGGCGAGGACATGGTCGGCGGCGGCGAGCGCGCTGTCGGCGGCGGCTCGCGCGGCGTCCCAGGTGGCGGGGCTGATCGGGCAGGCGGTGTCGGTCTGATAATATCCCGCCAACCCGATAATGTCGGTCGGCTTGGTCGCCATGTTCCGCCCCGGGTGGATATTGGGGATGATTTCCGGTGCGTAGTCGGCCTGTGCCGACCACAGCGCCCAAGCGGTTTCCAGATATTCCAGATAGCCGGCGTCGTGCACGCGCCGCACCGGCGCCAGCCCAAATTTCGGCGGATTTTGAACGACGTGGCCACCGGCGGTCACGGCGTCGAGAAAGATGCGCCCGCGCTCGGGCACTTCCGGATTGGCTTTGGCCTGGCCGCGGTTGATGAATTTGGACGGGTTATGCCGCGCATGGTCGGGATTGTGGAAAACCTGCATGTCGCCGTCTCCTTCGCGCACGATCCAAGGACCGACAGTTTAAGCGGGTGCGGCCAATCGACAAGGGGCATTGCGGCGGGCCGGTGCCGGCGGTACGCTTTTCCGCGCGAAAAAAAGAGGAACAGCGGCATGGCACTGATCACCGAGATTGTCGATAACCACGCCGAATTGACGGCCATTCGCCGGGATATCCACCGCCATCCCGAACTCGCCTATGAGGAACATCG
>NZLB01000196.1 GCA_002694075.1 Nisaea sp. | reverse complement strand
TGATCACCTGCGGGTCGGTGGACGACGGCAAATCGACCCTGCTGGGCCGGCTGCTCTATGACAGCCAGTTGTTATTCGAGGACCAATTATCCAGTTTGGCCCAAGATTCCCAACGTTTTGGGACCACCGGCAGCGGCGAATTGGATTTGGCCCTGCTGGTCGACGGCCTTGCCGCCGAGCGTGAACAAGGCATCACCATCGATGTCGCCTATCGCTTTTTCGCGACCGAAAAGCGCAAATTCATTGTCGCCGACACACCGGGGCACGAGCAATACACCCGCAATATGGCGACCGGCGCGTCGACCGCCGATTGCGCCATTCTATTGGTCGACGCACGCAAGGGCGTGGTCACCCAGACCCGCCGCCATAGCTATATCGTCAGCTTGCTGGGCCTGCGTCATGTGGTGGTGGCGGTCAACAAAATGGACCTGGTCGGATGGGACGGGGCTGTGTTTCAGGAGATTAGCGACAGTTATCGCGCCTTCGCCGCCGAATTCGGCTTTGGTGAAATCACCTGCGTGCCGGTTTCGGCCCTGCGTGGTGACAACGTTACCCGCCGCTCGACCGAAATGCCGTGGTACCGGGGGCCGACATTGCTGGACCACTTGGAGAATGTCGAGGTGACCGCCGCCGCCATCGACCGGCCGTTCCGCATGGCCGCCCAATGGATCAACCGGCCGGACGGCGATTTTCGCGGGATCGCCGGCACCGTCGCCTCGGGCCGGGTGGCGGTCGGCGACAACGTCGCGGTCCTGCCGGCCGGCACCACCGCGGCGGTCGCGCGCATCGTTACCTATGACGGCGATTTGACGGCCGCCACGGCAGGTCAGGCGGTGACCCTGGTACTCGACACCGACATCGACGTGTCACGCGGCGACCTGCTGGTCGCCAGCGACGCCCGGCCGCCGGTCGCCGATCAATTCGCCGCCGATGTGATTTGGCTCGCCGACGCCCCACTGATGCCCGGCCGGCGCTACCTGCTGCGCCAGGGACCGGCGATGGTCAACGCCCAGGTCACCGACATCAAACACGCGGTCGACGTCAATACTTTGGCCGAGCGCTCGGTCAAGACGCTGGCCCTCAACGACGTCGCGGTGTGCAACCTGTCTCTCGACAAGGCCATCGCCCTGGAAGGCTATGGCGACAATCCGGCGACCGGTAATTTCATTCTGATCGACCGGGTGACCAATGCCACCGTCGGCTGCGGCATGGTTAAATTCGCGCTGCGCCGGGCCGCCAACATCCACCGACATGCCATGAAAGTGGACGCCGCCGCGCGCGCCGCCGCCAATGACCAAAAAGCCTGCGTGCTGTGGTTCACCGGCCTCTCGGGGGCCGGTAAATCGACCATCGCCGACCAGGTCGAACAGCGCTTGCACGCGGCCGGCCACCGGACCATGTCCCTTGACGGCGACAACGTGCGCCACGGCCTCAACCGCGATCTTGGTTTCACCGAGGCCGACCGGGTTGAGAACATTCGGCGCGTTGGCGAGGTCGCCAAATTGATGGTCGAGGCCGGCCTGATCACTTTGGTGAGCTTTATCTCACCGTTCCGTAGCGAGCGCCAATTGGCCCGCGACCTGCTTGACGCCGACGCCTTTTTCGAAGTCTTCGTCGACGCCTCCCTGGCCGTCTGCGAGGCGCGTGATCCCAAGGGCTTGTATAAAAAGGCGCGCGCTGGCGAGATTCCCAATTTCACCGGCGTCGACAGCCCCTATGAACCGCCGCTGAGCCCCGACCTGCGGCTCGCCGCCGGCGATCGGAAGGTCGACGATTTGGCCGATCAAGTGATCGACATGTTGCGTGCCCGCGGGGTGATTTAACGCCCGCGCCGGACGCCCTAGGCGCGCAAGCCGGCGCGGTTTTCTTGAAACCAGGCATAGGTGTCGGCCAGTCCGGCGGCTAGCGGAATCCGCGCGCGCCAGCCAAGCGCGGTCAGCGCGCCGACATCCAAAACCCTGCGCGGCATACCGTCGGGGCGCGCCGGGTCGAAGGCGATGGTCCCGGCGAAGCCAACCGTCTCGGCCATCATCGCGGCGAAGTCGGCGATGGTGATATCGCTGCCGCGGCCGACATTGATGGGCGCCGCCGCGTCATAATGGTCAAGCAAAAACGCACAGGCGTCGGCGAGGTCGTCGACATGCAGGAACTCGCGGCGCGGCCGGCCGCTGCCCCATACCGCCACACTTGCCGCGCCGGCCCGTCTGGCGGCGTCGAAACGGCGCATCAGGGCCGCCGGCACATGGCTGTTCTCGGGGTGAAAATTGTCCCCCGGGCCAAATAAATTGGTTGGAATGGCGCTGATATAACGCCGGCCATACTGCGCCCGATAGGCCTGACACAACATCACGCCGGCGATTTTGGCCAGCGCGTACCATTGGTTGGTTGGCTCCAACGGCCCGCTCAACAAGGCGCTTTCGACGATCGGCTGGGCCGCCGCGCGCGGATACATGCAGGACGAGCCAAGAAACAGCAGGCGGTCGACATCGGCCTGGTGGGCGGCTTGAATGATATGGGTTTCGATCGCTAGGTTGTCGTAAAGAAACGGCACCGGCTGATGGCTGTTGGCGTGAATCCCGCCAACCTTGGCGGCGGCCACGATGATCACATCGGGCCGACAATCGCCGATGAATTCCTCCACCGCCGCCTGGCGAGTCAGATCGACCACCGCCCGGTTGGCGCCGATGATCTCCACCGCCGGCCCCCGTAATCGGCGAACCAGGGCGCTGCCGACCATGCCGCGGTCGCCGCAAATTAAAATGCGTTGCTTGGCCATGGATCGGCTCTCCCTTCGGCGCGCGCCCCGATCGTTACGGGGTCGTTGCAGGGTCGTTGCGCGGTCATTGCGGGGTGGTCATGGGGTCGTTGGCCCCGCCGCCGCGCGACAGTTAACCCAACGGTCCCGCCGACGCCTACGCGCGTTTGGCGAAGTTATGGCTCGAAAGGATAAACGCATCTCCGTCGCCCGCTTTCCTCGCGTTAAAGTTTGCATTAGGCTGTCTGTGCGAACCAAACCCGATGCAACGTTAAAAAGAGGCCGGGGTGGACCAAGGGGGCGACCGGAAACAAGCGCTAATTGAGGCGGTGCGGACCTTAGCGCGGGAACGATTGTCAGGGGCGCGGGCCGCCGCGGCGCTACCATTTATCGACTATTTCTTCGGCCATGTGGCGCCGCGCGACATGGTTGACGAGGATCCTGAAGATCTGTTTGGCGCGGCCATCGCCCTCTGGCAATTCGGCGCCGAGCGATCGCCCGATACCGCGAAAATTCGCGCCTACCAGCCGAGCTTTGAAAGCGATGGCTGGCGCTCGCCGCGGGCGGTCATTGAAATCGTCAATGACGACATGCCGTTTCTCGTGGACTCGGTGACCACCGCCCTTGGCGAAATGGATTTGGCGGCGCATTTGGTGATCCATCCGATCGTGCCGCTGCGCCGCGCCGACGGCGCGGTGACGGTGGCGGCGCCTGACGACGGCCAGGCGCGCGCCGAAAGTTTCATGCATATCCAAATTTCAGCGCCGGCCGGCACGACCGATCTGGCGGCGGTCGAAGCCCGTCTCACGGCGGTCCTGGCGGATGTCCGCGCGGCGGTCACCGACTGGCGGGCGATGCGCGCCAAGATGCAGGAACTGGCCACCAAGACCGCCGAACACCCCCCCAAGGTGGCCGGCTTGAACAGCGCCGATATCAGCGAGATCGCCGCCTTTCTCGGCTGGCTGGCCGATGATCATTTCACGTTTCTCGGGGCCCGCGACTACCACTTCGTCGGCCGCGGCAAACAGGCCCGCATCGAGGTCGGCGAGATGCCTGGCCTCGGTCTGTTGCGCGACCAAGACGTGGCGATTTTCGACGATATGCGCGCCCTTGGCAGTTTGCCGGACACGGTGCGCGCTTACCTCCTGGCGCCGCGCCTGCTGAGCGTGATGAAGGCCGATCGGCGCGCCACCGTGCACCGTCCCGCCCACCTTGACGTGATCATCGTGCAGCGTTTCGACGCCGCCGGCAAAGTGGTCGGCGAAACCCGCTTCATCGGCTTGTTCACCTCGGTCGCCTATAACACTCGGCCGGCGGAAATCCCCTTCCTGCGGCGCAAGGTGGCGCGCATTGGCGACGCCGCCGGGTTGGTGCCCAACAGCCATGACCACAAGGCGCTGGTCAATATCCTGGAAACCTACCCGCGCGATGAATTGTTCCAAGGCGAAGTCGAGAACCTGTGCGCCATCGCCGTCGGCATCATGCATTTGCAAGAACGCCGACAAACCGCCCTGTTTGTGCGCCGCGACGGGCTTGGCCGTTTTGTCTCCTGCCTGATTTACGCGCCCCGCGACCGCTTCACCACCGGTCTGCGCGAACGCTTCGCGGAAATTCTCGCCGCCGGCTTCGGCGGCCAGGCAGCGGCCTATTACATCCAGATGTCCGATGCCGTGCTGGCCCGTCTGCACCTAATCATCACCACCCCCGACCCAGCCAGCGCCAACCCCGATATCACCGCCCTCGAGGCGCGCCTGGTCGAGGCCAGCCGCGCTTGGATCGACAAATTGCATGTCGCCGCCGTCGCCGCCC
>NZLB01000195.1 GCA_002694075.1 Nisaea sp. | reverse complement strand
TTGGAGAAAACAATGCCGAAATTTCTTGTGAAGGCGCAATATTCGAGCGCGGCGTTTCGCGGCTTGATCGAGGATCCGGCGGACCGCCGGACGACAACTGAGAAACTGTTGGCGGGCGCCGGCGTGACCCTGCATGAATGGTTCTTTGTGCCCGATACTGGAGAGAGCGTGGTGATTGTTGAGGGCAGTCATGACCAAGTGCGCTTGGCCCGTATGGTGGCGATGGCGACCGGCGCTTTTGCCAACAGTCACGCCGTTGAGATTATCAGTTCCAGCGAGCTGACCACCCTGGCCCAGAATGCGGCGGATATCGGCCGCGACTACGTTGCGCCGAATATGGATCAGATTGACCGCATGCTTCTGGATGATTAACCGCCGACGCCCGCGCCCCGGTGGCGCGGGTTAAGCGAGACGCGCGACAAGCTTTCGGGCCATGATGGACTAGCCGGCGGTGGGCCGGCGGTGGGCCGGCGGCGGGCCGGCGGGGGAGGCGTGACGATGGATGAGATAGGCCGTTTAGGGCGCGACAATTGGGGTTGGCAGGCCCGTATCGGCATGTTCATCGTCGGCAACGAAGCGGTGCCGGAAGCGGAAATGTGGGCGATGGCGCCGCCCCATGTCTCGATCCACGCCGCTCGGGTGACGGCGTCCTCACCCTGGGCGCCCTGGGACACGGGCCGAACCACGGTCAGCCTCGCCGACGATTTGACCCGCGGCTGCCGGCAGTTCGCCGCCATGCGCCTGTCGGCGGTGGTAGTCGGCCATAGTTCTAGCAGCTTTGTTGGCGGCGTCGGCTGGGATCGGGCGGTGGTCGCCCAACTCGCCGAAATTCTTGGTCCTGAAATTGCTCTCAGCACCAACGGCCTCGACTGCCAGGCGGCCTTGCGACACCTGGGGGTGACGGCGCCGTTTCTGGTCATTCCACCGTGGTATAATGATGCTAGCCTAGCCGCCGCGCTCGAATATTTGAAGGCGCATGATCTGGCGCCTGCCGGGTACCTGCGTCAAGACCCTGGGATCGGTTGGCGCGACCTGGCGCCGGAAAGCCTTTACGGCCACGGCATGGGTTTCGCCCAGGATGTCGAAAGCTTGTACCGGCAAATCCGCGCCGCCTGTCCGTCGGCTGCCGACGGCGTGTTGATCGCCGGCACCGGTTTTCGTTGCGTGGCGATTTTGGAGGCCCTGGAACAGGACCTCGGCCGGCCGGTGGTGTCGGCCAATCAAGCCAGCCTGTGGCAGGGCTTGCGGCGGGCCGGGGTGGGCCGGCCTGTGACCGGTTTCGGCCGACTGCTGCGCGGCTAACGGCTTTCGGCTCTCTGGTCTCGGGTCATCGGCGGCCATTGCCGCGCCGCGTCGCGTTCGACGCTCACCACCGGGAGATGGCGGGCACGGCGCGAGGTAGGCCCTAAACCGCCTTTTCCCGCCTGAACATCGGCACACATCGGCCGCCGAAGCCTAGGGCGGTGGGTTGGGCGTGTTTGCGGCCTGCATTGCTGAATAGGGTTAACGGGCGGACATCGGCAATTTAGGTGACCGCGGCCGCGAAAGTCGTCAAAATAACACGACCCGCCGGCGTCTTAGGGATGACCGGATCAGCCGCTGGCGGCCAGGGCCGACCAGATGCATTGGGAGGGAAAGGGATGGCGCTAATCCTAGTGAAGACACGCTATAACTCGGAAGGTTTTCGCGGCATCGCCAACGATCCAAGCGACCGGCGCGCGGCCAGCGAGGCCGGTTTCGCTGCCGCTAATTGGCAATTGCGCGATATGTATTTCCTGCCGTCATCGTCGGAATGGCTGATGATCGTTGAGGGCGATCCGGAAAATATGGTCGCCATGGAGGTGTCGATCATGTCGTCCGGCGCCTTCGAATACGCCCATTGCGAGGTGATTGTCACACCAGAGTCGTTTTTGACCCAAACTCAGCGGGCGGGCGAACTTGCCGCAAAATACGACGCTCCCAACCGTGACGAGATCGACCGCGTGCTACTCGACGACTGACTTTCACCCTTATTTTGGGAAGGTACCATAATGGCCCCTAATTGCGTGCAACTCGACATCGCCGACGGTGTAGCGACCGTGACCTTAAACCAGCCGGAGGTGCGCAACGCGCTGACCCCGGAACTGCGTGTCGCCTTCCGCGAGGTGATCGCCGGGCTGGAGGGTAACGACGCGGCGCGCTGCGTGGTGATCCGCGGCGCCGGCGACCATTTTCAGGCTGGCGGCGATATCCGCGCAATGGTCGACCGTCTCGACTTGGACCCGGCCACCCGCCGGGCAACCATTCTCGAAGGCATCCACATGCTGCACCTGCCGCTCTTCGCGATCCGCCGGATGGGCAAGCCGGTGGTCGCCAGCATTCGCGGTGCGGCGGCAGGCTTCGGGATCGGCCTGGTGGCTTCCTGCGATCTGGCGATAGCCGCCGATGACGCGGTATTCACGCTGGCCTATTGCCATATCGGGGCCAGCCCGGATGGCGGTTCCTCTTATTTCGTCGGGCGCACGCTGGGCATGAAGCATCAGATGGAATTGGCCTTGCTGGGCGACCGCTTCGGCGCCGACCGGGCCAAGGAACTGGGCCTGGTTAACTGGGTGGTGCCGGCTGCCGACCTCGCCGCCGAGACTGACAAATTAGCCGGGCGCCTGGCGGCGGGACCTACCCGTGCCTACGCCAACGCCAAGGCGCTATTTAACCAAACCAACCATTTGACCATGGAATCTCAGCTTCAAATGGAGGCCGAACGCATGGCCGATAGCATGCTTACCGAAGATCACGCCGAAGGCATCAAAGCCTTTATGGAAAAACGCAAGCCGGTGTTCAAAGGCCGCTAGCGGCCGTGGGCCGATCGAGACTCTGTGGGATAATTTGCCCTATCCGACCGTTTCACTGCCTTTTGGGCCTCCGTGGTTTCTGCCTCCGATCAGTGATTACTTCAAGCTCAAGGACGGGGTGGGCTGGACGCGGCCAACGCGCCGCCGCGTCTCAGGTGTTCAAGTAATTGAGCGGTTGCCCCGGCCGCGGCCAGTCGAAGGCGATGAGGCGACCGTTGGCACTCAAGGTAACATAAGCGGTTTTCAGATCCCTGCCACCAAAGCAGATGTTGGTGACGTAAAGGTCCGGCAAGTCGATGTAGTCGATATTCTGGCCATCAGGCGAGATCACCGTGATGCCTGGCGTGAACAAGGTCGCGACGCAGACATTGCCGGCGCTGTCGACGGCCAGGGAGTCGAACTCGCGGAAGCCTGGCACGCCGGCCAGCAGGTGGCCGCCATGGGGCGAGGGGAAGGGCGCCTGATTGACAATCTCGCCCGGCGCGCCGAGATCGAAATACCAGACCCGACCAGTCCGTGTTTCGGCGACGTAAAGGCGCTTTTCGTCTGGGGAGAGGCCAATGCCGTTGGGTGTGATCATCGGGAAGGCAACCTCTTTGATGAAGCTGCCGTCGGCTTTGGCGTAAAAAATGGCACCGCGATCCATCAGGCGCCCATTGACCTTGCCAAGGTCAGTGAACCACATGCCGCCGTGGCGGTCGAAGACAATGTCATTGGGGCCTTTCAATGGGATATCGCCGGAATGGGTGTAAAGGACCTCCAATTCGCCGGTCGCGAGATCCACAGCCTCGATGCGGCCGCCGCTATAGTCCTCGGCCTGGCCAATGGAGCGTAGGCCGTATTCATCCTCGGTGTAGGCGAACCCCCCGTTGTTGCAAATGTAACACCGCCCGTCCGGGCCGATGGCCGCGCCATTCGGGCCGCCGCCGGTCTCACAAATCACTTCCTTACGCCCGTCAGGGTGAACACGGGTCAGCCGGCGCCCTTCGATCTCCACCAGGACGACGACGCCATCCGGCATGGCGATCGGTCCCTCTGGAAAGCGCAGACCGGTAGTGATTTCACGAAATGCGACCATGTTATCTCCTGTTGCGCCGAATTGGCGACCATTCTTGACAGTTTTCGCCGGCGAGGCCAGCCGTTCCAGTCGACCTGCGAAGCCCTTATCGGACCGTCATTTCCTTTCTCACGCCGTCCCGCCGAGAAGGGCTCGCAGACGGTCGGCGATGACCGCGCCGTCGTCCGGCCGTAGGCCCATCGGATCGACCGTAAGCATGCCTTGCGCCGCCGACCGCTCGCTCAAATGGATCGGCGGCGCGGCGGCTTGTAGACGCGCGCTCAAGGCGACCGCGTCGATGCCGGCGGTGACCGGGTCGAGGTGTAGTTCCAATACCGGCACGCGGCCGGTTTCGGCCGCTGGGCGCAGCGTCGCGGCTAGCCCCGGTATATCGGAAATAGCGGCGGCAAGATCGCGCAATAGACTTTCGTGGGCGGCGTTGATGGCGGCGTCATCTTCCGCGACGAAGCGGTCTAGGGCCACCAGCAGGCCGACGATGTCTTCTTTCGAGACTTTGAAGCCGCGCCCCAGGCCATGGTGAGGAATTCCCCGCAGGACGTTGTGCGGGATCAGGCCCGGCGGCGGCGTCCAGTTGGCGACGGGCACGTCCATGTCAAGTTGCTGCAGCACGGCGGCGGCGATCAGATTGCGCCGCCCGGCCAGAATGCCGGTGCCTTGCGGCCCGCGGATCGCCTTGCCGCCGCTATAGGCGACCAGGTCCGCGCCATCGGCGATAAAACGGGTCAGGTTTGTCTTCGGCGGC
>NZLB01000194.1 GCA_002694075.1 Nisaea sp. | reverse complement strand
CTCGATGCCGATGTCGCGAAGCGCCGCCGCCGGGCCGATGCCGGACAATTGGAGCAACTGCGGGGAGCCGATGGCGCCGGCCGACAGCACCACCTCGCCACTGGCGGCGGCGTGCACCGGCCGGCCGTCACGCCAAAAATCGACGCCCACCACGCGGCCGTCGCGAATTACCAGGCGGGCCGCCTGCGACTTGGTCATCACCGTCAAATTGGCGCGCCCGCGCGCCGGCTTCAGAAAACCTTTGGCGGTGCTCCAGCGCACACCCTTCTTTTGGTTAACCTGAAAATAGCCAACCCCTTCGTTGGTGCCGCGGTTGAAATCGGTCACCTTGGGGATACCGGCTTCCTCGGCGGCGTCGGCGAAGGCGTCGAGGATTTCCCAGCGGATCGGGATATCCTCGACCCGCCATTCGCCACCCTCGCCATGCAGTTCGTCGGCGCCTGGTGTGAAATTCTCATGCATTTTGAAAAACGGCAGGACATCATCCCAACCCCAACCGACATTGCCTAATTGACGCCAGTGGTCGTAGTCACGGGCTTGGCCACGCATATAAATCATGCCGTTGATCGATGAACAGCCGCCCAGCACCTTGCCGCGCGGATAGTCGAGCGCGCGGCCATTCAAACCGTCCTCGGCCTCGGTCTTGAACATCCAATCGGTGCGCGGGTTGTTCATGGTGTAGAGATAACCAACCGGAATATGAATCCAGATGTAGTCGTCCTCGCCGCCCGCTTCGAGCAACAACACACTGTTTTTGGGATCGGCCGACAACCGGTTAGCCAGCACGCATCCGGCCGAGCCGGCACCGATGACGATATAGTCAAAGGTCCCGACCTTTTCGCTGAAAGCCTCGGCGTCAGCCATCTTCACCCCTCCCCAATGACGGCACGATCGCCGCCTCTGTGTCACCGCGCCGACACCATAATCAACCGACCGGCGTAGCGGAAGCTTCCTGTGCCGCTAGCGGTTGCCGGTATAAATAGACCGGCGTGTTTTGATAAGCGGTGACGGTCACGACCCGTTCCGGCGGCCAATCGGGCAGCGTGAAAGCGTTCGACACGACCAGCGCGCCGGCCGGCAACTCGGCCCGCAACTTAGGTGCCAAGCGGACCATCGCGCCGATCATTAAATAGCAGGTCACCACCGCCCCGTCGCCAAGCGGCCGGCTCATGAAATTGCCATAGCGGACCTCTAGATTGCGGCGACGGCTCAGCCATTGCAGCGCCTTGGCGACGATGAAAGGCAAAGGTGACAGTTCATAAGCGATCACCCGCGCGGCCGGGCACCGCCAGGCCAGCCTGACCGCGAAACCGCCCCAACCGGCGCCCAGTTCATAGATCACCCCTCGCGTGTCGGCCGGGACCAGCGCCAACATGGTCGCCGCCACATGACTATTGCTGGGCATGGGGGGCACCCCGGTGCGCAGGGTGGTGACCAGGATTGAGCCGATTACCGCGACCAGCGCCGCCAGGAGGAGGAAAGTTTCGCCATCGCTCAAACTGGCGAAATCGCCGGCGGCGGTCATCGCCCGAAGCGCGCCCAAAGCGCGCGCGCCTCGATCCCGTCAAGCAGGTCGGCGCCAAGGGCGGCGCCTGCCGCGCTTCGCCCCAGGCCGAGACGCGCCAACAACCCCCGTTTGCGGCGGCTTTGACGAAAGCGCACTTTCGGGCCGAACTCGTCGCGCATCACCGTGCGCAGGTCGCCGATAGCGTCGACCAAGCCCAAAGCCAGGGCCCGGCGGCCGGTCCAAAAGGCGCCGTTGAACAGTTCCGCCTCGCTGGCTTGCAGGCGCTCGCCGCGGCTGTCGCGCACCAAGGTCTTGAAGCCGTCGTGGATGTCGCGTTGCAGCTCGGCCAGATGAGCGACATCGTCGGGGTTCTCGGCCTGGAAGGGGTCGAGCATGCCCTTGCGCTCGCCGGCGGCGTAGACGCGCCGCTCGACGCCGATTTTGGCCAAAAGTTCCGGGGCGCCGAAGCCGGCGGAAATCACCCCGATCGACCCCACCACCGAGGCGTCTTGGGCGTAGATTTTCGATGCCGCGCAGGCCAGCCAATAACCGCCGGAGGCGGCGACATCCTCACAGAAGGCATAAATCGGCACCTCTTTTTCGCGCGACAAACTGACCAACCGCTGGCGGATCAACTCCGCCTGCACCGGCGCGCCGCCCGGCGAATTGATCGCCAGCGCGACCGCCCGCACCCGCGCGCCGGCGAAGGCGGCGTCAATCTCGTCGGCCAAGCCGTCGAGGTTCAATCCGCGCTGAAAGCGGCCGCCACCGCCGATCACACCGTCCAGGCGCAGCACACTGACAACCGGCGGCCGGCGCGCCGCCCAGCGCGCGTGAAGGCGTCGCCAAAATGTCCGCTCGGTCATGTTCTTTCCCCTATTCGCAGGCCCGCCCCGTCGCCAGGTCGAAACCGCCACCGGCGAGGAGCCGGTCCGTCGCCGCGCGGAACCGGTTGTCGGCGCCATGCAGAACCCAGCCCGGCGAGATCACATCCGGCCCACCGCTACCCTTGCGCCCCCTGACGATCACCCGTTTGGCCGCCGCCCCGGCGCGCGGCCATAACGGACAGATGGTGAGATCGCCGAAATCGGCCCGCATCACCGCCATCAGCTCGGCCACCCGGTCGGCCCGATGGATCATCGTTAAGCGCCCTTTGTGAACCAGCAAACGGCGGGCCGCGTCAACCCAGTCGGCAAGGGTGGCACCAATTTCCGCATCGCTGGCGCGCCGACGCGGGGCCGGCGATTGACTGCCGCGCGCGGCCGGCAAATAGGGCGGGTTGGCGACCACTTGATCAACCGGCGCCAAATCGGCGAGGCCGGCGGGCGCCGCGACATCGCCTGGCTGCGCGTTAAAGCGGTCGACGAACCGATTGGCCTCGGCGCCACGCCGGGCCAGGGCCAACACCGCCGGATCCCGGTCGACGCCGGTCACGCGCAGGGCCGGATCGCGGGCCATTAGACAAAAGCCGACCGCGCCAGCCCCGCAGCCCAGATCGACGATATGTTGCGGCCGGCCACCCAATGGCACCGCCGCCGCCAAAATCACCGGATCTATCGCCGCGCGATAACCGTCGACCGGCTGAAACAAGGTCACCCGACCGCCCAGCACGGTATCGCGGGTGACCGCGCCCGGCGTGGCGTCGATTTCAGCCGTCGTCTTGAGCGTCATTTTCACGATCTTCCGCGCGCCAGGCGCCGGCCGCGATCAATCGCCGGCGAGCGGCGGCGTAATCGTCGTCATGGACCATCACGCGCCGGGCCATGGCGTTCAAGGCGCCGTTGAACATACTGCTGGTATTGCCATCCAAAACATGGCTGTCGATCTCGCCGTCACGCAGAACCGCCTGAACGAAAGAAAGATGTACTAAATCATTGGTGCGCAACAATTCGCGCATATGCGTCCCCCGGAAAGCCACCGCGTTTGATCATGCGGCATTTGGTCGGCCCGCGCCAACTTGACTTATGCCAAGCTTTGGTTGCCTATGCCAGCCTCACACCGCAGACGAAACAGGAGCTCCGGTTGGCAACCGTTGTTGATATTCAATCCGGCCGCAAACCGTCGATAGATCCCTTGGTCGCCCTGGTGGCCCAGGATATAGATCACGTCAATCGTCGTATTCTTGAGTTTATGGACAGTCCGGTCGCCCTGATTCCGCAATTGGCCGGTCACATCATCGCCGCCGGCGGCAAACGGTTGCGCCCGATGTTGACGTTATCGGCCGCGCAATTATGCGGTTACCAAGGCCAGCGCCACATCGATCTCGCCGCCTGTGTCGAGTTCATTCACACCGCCACTCTGTTGCATGACGACGTCGTTGATGAAAGCGATTTGCGCCGCGGCATGGAAACCGCCCATGTGGTGTGGGGCAACAAGGCCAGCGTGTTGGTCGGCGATTTTTTATTCAGCCGCGCTTTCCAATTGATGGTCGGCGACGGCTCGCTCGAAGTCTTGCGCATTCTGTCAACGGCCTCGGCGGTGATCGCCGAAGGCGAGGTCCATCAACTGCTCACCAGCAATGACACCGAGACCGGCGAAGCGGCCTATCTCGAGGTGATCAAAGGCAAGACCGCGCAATTGTTCTCGGCGGCCGCTGAGGTTGGCGCGGTCATCGCCGATCGCCCAAAGGTTGAACGGGAAGCCCTTAACGCTTTCGGCATGAACCTCGGCCTGGCATTTCAGCTGATCGACGACGCCCTGGATTACTCGGCCGAGCAGGCCAAGCTGGGCAAAGAGGTCGGCGATGATTTCCGCGAAGGCAAAATCACCTTGCCGGTGATTCTGGCTTTTCGCCGCGGCGATGAAAAGGAACGCGCCTTCTGGCGCCGCACCGTCGAGCGGTTGGAACAGAACGACGACGATCTGGCCACCGCCCAGCGACTGATCCGCAAACACGGTGCCCTGGACGACACCGTGGCGCGCGCGCGTCACTACACCGCTGTCGGCCGCGACGCGCTGGACATCTTCGACGACGGCCCGGTTAAGGCGGCGCTGATCGAGGTTCTCGAGTTCTGCGTCGAACGCGCCCACTGAAGCACCCGCAAGCAGACCGCCCGGCGAGTCGCCGCGGCGCCGGCGGAAACGCGCGAAGCGCCCGAAATCCGCGATAGATTTCAATAGGCTGGCGGGGCTGTTGCATGGGCCGGGGCGACGTTCTACGGTCGGCGCCCGGACAGACCAAGGAGTGGCCGCCCACCATGAAATCGGCGATCATCGTTTTTCCCGGCAGCAATCGCGAGCGCGACATGGCCATGGCCCTGACCGCCGCCACCGGTCGCGTGCCGGCCCTGGTCTGGCATAAGGAAAGCGAATTGCCGCCGGTCGATCTGATCGTTCTGCCGGGCGGCTTTTCCCATGGTGACTATCTGCGCGCCGGGGCGATGGCGGCGCGCGCGCCGGTGATGAACGCGGTGCGTCGGGCGGCGACCGCCGGCACCGCCGTTTTAGGCGTTTGCAACGGTTTTCAAATCTTGACCGAGAGCGGCTTGCTTCCTGGCGCCTTGATGCGCAACGCCGGACTGAAATTCATTTGCCGCGAGGTCGACCTGCGGGTGGAAAACGCCGATACGCCATTCACCGGCGGCTATGCCGTCGGCCAGCGCATCCGCATCCCGGTCGCTCATAACGACGGCAATTTTTTCGCCGATGAAACCACCTTGGACCGCCTGGAAGGTGAAGGCCGGGTGGTGTTCCGCTATGTCGATGCCGGCGGCGACGCTAATGCAGAAGGCAACCCCAACGGTTCACAGCGGAATATCGCCGGCGTGATCAACGACACCGGCCGTGTGCTCGGTTTCATGCCGCATCCCGAAAACGCCGTG
>NZLB01000193.1 GCA_002694075.1 Nisaea sp. | reverse complement strand
GGCGCCACCGGCACCGAGTTGGAGCGCCGGGGCGCGCCGATGAATGACGACGCCTGGTGCGGGCTGGTCAGCCTGACCCATCGGGACGCGTTGGAAGCGGTGCATCAGGCCTATATCGCCGCCGGCGCTGAGGTCGTCACCGCCAATACCTTCGCCGGTTCTGGCCTGATGCTGGGCCAGGCCGGCTACGGTGACCGGGTGCGGGAAATCAACTTGGCGGCGGTCGAGGCGGCGCTTTCGGCGCGTGAAAAAGCCGGCCGGCCAGAGGTGGTTGTCGCCGGTTCGTTGTCGCATATGCTGCCGACGCCGCCGAACGGCGACCGCGCCGGCCGCCGTCACGACATCACCGATCAAATGATGGCTGACGCCTTCGGCGAACTGGCCGAGGTTTTGAAAGAGGGCGGCTGTGAGCTGATCCTGCTGGAAATGATGTTCGTGCCGCAGCGTTTGGCCCACGCGGTGGCCGCCGCCCAGGCCACCGGCCTGCCGATGTGGTGTGGGTTTTCGGTGCGCGCCGGCGACGACGGCGCGGTGCTGAGCTACACCAAGTACGAAGACCAACCCTTCGCCGAGGTCGCCGCCCTGACGCGAGGCGCCGGTTTCGACGCCGCCGGGGTCATGCATTCCGCGCCCAATGTGATCGGCCCAGCGCTGGCGGTGCTGGCCGACCATTTCGACGGCCCGCTGACCGCCTATCCGGATTCAGGCTTCTTCAAAATGCCCCATTGGCAGTTTGAGGATGTCATCAGCCCGGCCGAGTTGTGTGGCTTTTCAACCGAATGGGTGGCCCAGGGCGCGCGCGCGCTGGGCGGCTGTTGTGGCCTCTCGCCGGAACATATCGAAGCCCTGGCGCCGCTCAAGCGCGCCGGCTCAAGCGGCGGCCTCTAAGCTTTCAACCAGCAACGCCAAGGCGTGTTCGGTGAACAGCCACATATTGTTTTCGCGGTCGTCAAGGCCGGTTTGAAGGACGCGTGTGGCCGCGCGCGGCCCGCTAACCGCCAGACAGGTATGACCGGCCGGGTCGCCGTAGCGATTGCCGCTCGGCCCGGCGGCGCCGGTTTCGGCGAGCCCCCAAGTCGCCGACAATTTGGCGCGCATGGTGGCGGCGGCGAGAGCGGCGTAAGGTTCGCTCGATGAGCGCATGCCCGGATGATCGCGAAAATCGACGCCGAGCAAGTGATCGCGGGCCGGGCGGGTGTAAATCACCCCGCCGCCGAGGAAATAGGCCGACGCCCCGGGGACCGCTAAAAGAGCGGCTGAAATCAACCCACCGGTCGACGATTCCGAGACCGCGACGGTTTCGCCGCGCGCCTTGAGCAGGCGCGCCGCGTCGCCGGCGAGGGAGGTAAGATCACGCATGGTTCGCTTCCTTTCGCTTAGCGCCGGGCGGTGAGCACTAAATAAACGGCGGCCACCACCGTGATGAGGGCGGCGTAGTCGAAGGCGGTCGGCAGGTGGCGGAAAATCAAGGCGTCGAAAAACACCCCCAAGACCGGCACCGCCAGCACCCCAACCGTGGAAACCACCACCGGCAGCATTTGGACAATCTTGAAATAAGCCCAGTAACAAAAGATCGAGGTGATCGCCATGTTGTAGACGACCATCATCGCTGGCCAAAAACTGACCGCCGGGTGATCCAGGTCGCGAAACAGGACGACCACCAGGATCGGTGTCACCCCGATGACGTGCTGCCAGGCGATGGTTACCGTCAACGGCATGGTGAAGTTGTAGTATTTGACCAATGCGGTGCCGGCCCCCCAGGACATCGCGGCGCCGATCACCAAGAGCGGGCCGGCCAGCGAATGGCCCAGCGCCTGGCCCTCGGCGAAAAACAGCAGCCCCATCGCGCACATGCCCAGGGCCAGGGCCAGTAGACGGCGGCCCGACAAGCCCTCGCGCAGCAGAAAAGCGCCGGTCAGCGTGGCCCATAGCGGCATGGTGTAGGCCAGGATCGCGGCCCGCCCGGAATTCATCAAATCGATGCCGTACAGCACCAGGATATTCCACAGCGCCAGATTCAATATCGCGCACAGCACGATGCCCAGCCGTTCGCCGCGCGGCACCCCCAGGCGATGGCCGGAAAACTTGGCGATGGCGAACAGGCCGATGGCGCCGGAAACGCTGGCGCAGGCGCGGAACACCCATGGCGACACCTCGCTCAGGCCGATCTTCATCACCGGCCAGTTGAGGCCCCAGAAGATCGACAGGAAGCCCAGCAGGAAAAGCGCGTAAAGCGAGATCGAGGTCGCCCGTTCAGGGGGGCTGGCGGCCATGTCCGAAGATCCTTGGGTGGCGCCGCGCGGCGCGGTAGCGTCGGGCGACGAAGAACGAAGACCGCCACCTTGTAGCGCGCCGCCGCCAGGGTTACAACTTGAGCGCGGAACAGGAGCTTTGCATGGATATCGTCTCACCCGAAAGCGTCGGCCTCAACAGCCGGCAATTGGACCGGATCGGTGACTGGGCCGCGGGCTATGTGGCGGCCGGCAAACTGCCCTTCGCGACCACCCTGGTCGCTCGCCATGGCCAGGTCGCCTTTCTCGACTGCCGCGGCATGGCCGACCTGGCGGCCGACCGGCCGGCGCGTCCCGACGACCTGGTCCGGCTCTATTCGATGACCAAGCCGGTCACCGCCGTCGCCGCCCTGATGTTGTACGAGGCCGGCGTCCTGCAATTGGATGACCCGGTCGCCGAATACATCCCGGCCTTCGCCGACCTTCGCGTGATGCGCGCGGACGGCGCCACCGAAGCTTTGGCCGAACCGGTGCGGCTGTGGCATTTGTTCACCCATACCGCCGGGCTGACCTATGGCCACCGCGACGAGGGGCCGGTTCCGGCGGCGATGGTTGAGGCCGGCGTTGATTTCGGCGATCCGACCGAGACCCTGGCGGCGACGGTCGACCGGCTGGCCGAGGTGCCGCTGAAGTTCCAGCCGGGCACACGCTGGAATTATGGCGTGTCGACCGATGTCTTGGGCCGGGTGGTCGAGGTCGCCGCCGGCGTGGGTTTGGACCGGTTTTTCGCCGACCGCATTTTCGCGCCCTTGGGCATGACCGAAACCGGTTTCAGCACGCCGGCCGGTACCGTCGACCGCCTCACCGCGTGTTATGACTATGACCCCGAAGCCCTACTGGTGCCAGTGACCGGCCCGCGCGAGGCGGCTTTCACCGCCGGCACGCAAATGTGTTCGGGCGGCGGCGGCTTGGTTGGCACGCTCGCCGACTATCTCCGGTTTTGCGAGATGTTGCGCGGCGGCGGCGCGCTTGGCGAGGCGCGCCTGCTGGGCCGCAAAACCGTCGCCATGATGGCCAGCAATTGGATGGGCGGTGACCTCACCGCCATGGGCCAGCCGACTTTCAGCGAAATGCCCTATGACGGCATCGGCTTTGGCCTCGGCGTGTCGGTGGTGGTCGATCCGGCGAAAACCCGGGCGCTTTATTCGAGCGGTGAATACGCCTGGGGCGGGGCCGCCTCGACGGCTTTTTGGATCGACCCGCAAGAGGACATGGTGGTGATTTTCCTGACCCAGGTGATGCCGTCCTCGACCTATCCCCTGCGCCGCGAGTTGCGCGCCCTGGTCAACGCCGCGGTGATCGACTGAGCGGCCGGTGGGTTCACAGGCGTCGGGTTCACAGGCGGTGGGGGCTTGGCCGGGGACTTGGCCGGGGACTTGAACGCGCCGCCGGCGCGCCCATCTCTCGGCCAGGTTGACTCCCGAGAGGACGCATCAGATGAGCGGAATACAAGGTCTCCACCACAACGCCTATCGCTGCCGCGACGCCGAGGAAACGCGCGCTTTTTACGAGGATTTCCTGGGCCTGCCGCTGACTCACGCGTTTCAGATCGGCGAGACCAAATCGGGCCGCGCGGCGAGCGTCTTGCACCTGTTCTTCGAGATGGAGGACGGCAGCGCCCTGGCCTTTTTCGAGGCGCCCTTGGAGCCCTTCACCTTCAAGGCGCAGCGCGATTACGACCTGCATATCGCCCTTGAGGTGGCGCCGGCCAAGCTCGACGCCATGCTGGCCAAGGGCCGGGCCGCCGGCATTGAGACGCGCGGCCCGTCCGACCATGGCTTCATCCATTCGGTCTATTTCCGCGACCCCAACGGCTATGTCATCGAACTGACCGCCAAAATCGGCGACGGCCATGACCCGGTCGCCGCGCGCGCCGCCGCCCCGGCCGTACTGGCCGCGTGGCAGGCCAGCAAACCGGCGGCTGTGACCACCGGCTAGATCAGACCGCACAGCCGGTCGCCGCTCAGCCTTTGGTCCTGCCGTCGCGCGCCGTTGGCGCCGGTGATGGCGCCGCCGGCGTTGCCACCGCGTCGGCGGGCGCGGCGGCGTCAGGCGCGCTTTCGGCCATTGGGTAGCGCGTGGTGAACGCCGCCTCGGCGCCGGAAATGGCGAACAACAGGTCGCTGACCGTGTCCAGCCGCCAATTGCCGGGCGCGCCCAGCATCCGGCTGACCACCTCCGGCCGCCGACCCATGCGGCGCGCCAATTCCGCCTGGGTCAGGCCGCTTTTGCGAAATTCCGCATGGACCAGATCGAACAAGCGATTACGCTGGCGCTGCCGGAAATAGGCCAGGGTGACAAAGGGGGTTTTTTGGCCGTCACGCGGCGGGGTCAGGAAGGACATGGTTCGACAAACACCCGTTCACAGTTTCACAAATCAGCGGTTGATGGGGCGGAGCCGTCCCAGATGCGCCGCGCCTCCACGCAGGCGGCGCGCCATGCCCGCGAGCCGGCACCCCCCAGGTCGCGCCGGAAATGCCAGCCCAGCGCGATGAAGCTGTCGCGCGCGGCGAAGCCGCCGATGACTCGAATGCCTGGCTTGGGGTGGCGGCTCCGAAATTCGCATAGCCCCTTGTCGACGGGCGCCAGGCGGGCGATCCGTTCGTCTCTGGCGCCGAACGGTGCGAGACAAAATGTTAGGTTGCCGCCGTCTATGAAGGCATCCAGATCGGCGCGTAAATCGACAAATCGGGCGCGCTGTTCCGCCGCGCTTTCCGGGTCGGTCAGCAAATCGTTCAGCCCGGCTGTGACGAACACATGTCGCTTCACGGCGGCGCCGGGCAAGGCGGGTTGAAGCACGTGCAAGCTCCCGTTCTCCAGACAGTGATGAAGAGCGACATGTATTGACATATAAGTCAACAACCCAAAATAGTCAAGAAATGATACACGGCGCGCGATGGTAATCACCGCGCCGTGAACGATCCAGGGAAAAGCGCCCCGCCGCTTGCGTCGGCGTCATCAAATCGCCCGGCGGCGGCATCATCAAACCGCCTTGCGGCGGCGTCACCAAATCGCGCGCAGCGCCGGCACCGCGCGCGCCGGCGCTTGAGCTTGGCCGGCGATGGCTTATGATCGCCGGCGACAGCACATCACGCGCCGGGAGGGGGCCCATGGACCGTATTCTCAAACATTTCGCCGATCTCGAGACTCTGAGCCTCAGCGCCCATGGCGACCATGTCTTGGTGGTCACCTTGGACCGGCCGGCGGTGGCCAACGCGCTTAACACTCAGATGGGCTATGACCAGCGCGCGCTATGGTCCGAATTGTACCGCGACGCCGGCGGCGTGCGAGCGGTGGTGTTGACCGGCGCCGGCGAGAAAATCTTTTGCGCCGGCGGCGACCTGAAGGAACGCAACAACATGACCGACGCCGAATGGCAGGCCCAACACGCCCTGTTCGAGCAGATGATGCGCGCCTTTATGGATTGCCCGGTGCCGATCATCGCGGCGGTTAACGGCGCGGCCTTCGCCGGCGGCCTGGAAATGGCGCTGGCCGCCGATTTCGTCTACGCCGCCCCGCACGCCCGCTTCGCCTTGACCGAGGTCACCCTGGGC
>NZLB01000192.1 GCA_002694075.1 Nisaea sp. | reverse complement strand
GGGCCGCCAACATCGTCGCGGCGGAAGCTAAAAAGGCCGATCTGGACCTGGCCGGGACGCTCGACGAAGCGCGCTTCGCGGATCGGGCCGAACACGATTTGGCGGCCGCCCTAAGCGTCACCGAACAGCAGTTGTCGGCGGCCTTGGCAGACGAGAATTTCGCCGCCGCGATGGCGGCCCTGGCCGCCCTGCGCGCGCCCTTGGACACATTTTTCGAGGATGTGACGGTCAACGCCGCGGATCCCGACCTGCGTCTCAATCGCCTGCGCCTGCTGGCGCGTATCGGCGAGGCCATGGGCCAGGTGGCGGATTTCGCGCAAATCGAAGGATAATTAGACGATGACCAAATGGGTCTACGGCTTTGGCCCCCAGGGATCGGACGGCGACGCGGGCTTGCGCAACCTGTTGGGCGGCAAAGGCGCCAATCTGGCCGAGATGTCGCGCCTAGGCCTGCCGGTGCCGCCGGGTTTCACCATCACCACCGAGGTGTGCACCTGGTTCTACGATAACGGCCGCCAGTATCCCGACGCGCTGCGCGACCAGGTCGCCGCCGCCTTGGCCGCGATTGAGAGGGAGACCGGCGCCCGTTTCGGCGATCCTGAAAACCCGCTCTTGGTGTCGGTGCGCTCGGGCGCCCGCGCCTCCATGCCCGGCATGATGGACACGGTCCTCAACCTGGGCCTGAACGATGTCACTGTCGAGGGGCTGGCGACACGATCAGGCGACGCGCGTTTTGCCTATGATAGCTACCGTCGCTTCATCCAGATGTACGCCGATGTGGTGCTCGGCGTGGAGCATTACCATTTCGAGGAATTGCTCGAGATCGCCAAGGAAAACCGGGGCGTCGACCTGGACACCGACTTGGACGCCGCCGATTTGCGGGCGCTGACCCAACAATACAAGGACAAGGTGCGGGCCGAATTGGACGCCGATTTCCCGCAAGACCCGGCGGCGCAGCTATGGGGCGCCATCGGCGCGGTGTTTGAATCCTGGATGAACCAACGTGCCATCGTTTACCGCAGCCTGCACGATATTCCCGCCGCCTGGGGCACCGCCGTCAATGTGCAGGCCATGGTCTTCGGCAATATGGGCGGCGATTGCGCCACCGGCGTCGCGTTCACCCGCGACCCGTCGACCGGCGCCAATAGCTTTTACGGCGAGTTCCTGATCAACGCCCAGGGCGAGGATGTGGTCGCCGGTATCCGCACGCCGCAGCAACTGACCGTCGCCGGCAAACAGGCCCAGGACAGCCAATTGCCGGCGATGGAGGAAGCCATGCCGGCGGTGTTCGGCCAATTGGCCGAGGTGCGCACGATTCTCGAGCGTCATTACCGCGATATGCAAGACATCGAGTTCACGGTCCAGCAGGACAAGCTCTACATGCTGCAAACCCGGTCCGGCAAGCGAACCACCGCGGCGGCCTTGAAGATCGCCGTCGATATGGAAGCCGAAGGGCTGATCGACCGGGCCACGGCGATCCGGCGTATCGACCCCGCCGCCCTCGACCAATTGCTGCATCCGACGCTGGACCCCAGCGCCGCCCGCGATGTCTTGGCGCGCGGCCTGCCGGCCTCGCCCGGCGCCGCTTCGGGCCAGGTGGTGTTCACCGCCGACGAAGCCGAGGCGCGCGCGCAAGCCGGCGACGCGGTGATCCTGGTGCGGGTGGAAACCAGCCCCGAGGATATCCACGGCATGCACGCCGCCCAAGGCATTCTGACCACCCGCGGCGGCATGACCAGCCATGCCGCGGTAGTCGCCCGCGGCATGGGCCGGCCCTGTGTTTCCGGCGCCGGCGCGGTCCGCGTCGACGCTCAGCAAGGCTGCTTTTTCGTTGGCGAGCGGACCATCGCGGCCGGCGATTGGATCACCATCGACGGCGGCAATGGCGAAGTCATGGCCGGCCAGGTGCCGACCGTGCAGCCGGAATTGTCCGGCGATTTCGCCACCGTCATGGGTTGGGCCGACGATTTGCGCCGGCTGCGCGTGCGCGCCAACGCCGAAACCCCGGCCGACGCGCGCACCGCCCGCGACTTCGGCGCCGAGGGCATCGGTCTTTGCCGCACCGAGCATATGTTTTTCGAAGGCGACCGAATCGTCGCCATGCGCGAAATGATCCTCGCCCCCGACGCCGACGGCCGGCGCGCCGCCTTGGCCAAAATCCTGCCGATGCAGCGCCAGGATTTCACCGAACTATTCCAAATCATGGCCGGCCTGCCGGTGACCATCCGCCTGCTCGACCCGCCGCTGCATGAATTTCTGCCCCATGGCGAGGCGGAAATGGCCCATGTCGCGGAGGCCATCGGGGTCAGCGCCGACACTGTCCGCCACCGGGTGCTGGAACTGCATGAATCCAACCCCATGCTCGGCCATCGCGGCTGCCGGTTGGCGATCAGCTACCCGGAAATTTGCGAGATGCAGGCGCGCGCCATTTTCGAGGCGGCGAGCGCGGTCGCCCGCGACAGTTCCGCGGCGGTGGTACCCGAGGTGATGATCCCGCTGGCCGCCGACAAGCGTGAGATCGACATTTTGAAAGCGGTCATCGACCAGGTCGCCGCCACGGTGCGCGAAGAAACCGGCCAGGCCATCGACTATCTGGTCGGCACCATGATCGAATTGCCGCGCGCCGCCCTGCGCGCCGGCGCCATCGCCGAAAGCGCCGAATTCTTCAGTTTCGGCACCAATGATTTGACGCAGACCACCTATGGCATCAGCCGCGACGACATCGGCGCCTTTATCAAAACCTATGAGGACCAGGGGATTTTCGAGCACGACCCGTTTGTCAGCCTGGATCAGGACGGCGTCGGCGAATTGGTCGAAATCGCCAGCACCCGCGGCCGCGCCACCCGGCCCGATATCAAGCTCGGCATCTGCGGCGAACATGGCGGCGATCCGGCCTCGGTCGCCTTCTGCCATCGCGGCGGCTTGGATTATGTCTCCTGCTCGCCCTTCCGCGTGCCCATCGCCCGCCTGGCGGCGGCCCAGGCGGCGGCCGCCGAACAAGCCGGCGACGGCTGAGCTAAGCCGGCGGCGTGGCCCACAGCGGCGCGGTGCCGACCAGATCGCGAAGCCGGTCATGGGGCAGGGCGCGGGCGGTCACGCCGTCGCGGCCGACCATCGTGTCATTGACCACCAGCGAATCCAAAATCGCCTCCTCGCCGGCCTCGACGACGGCGTTGAACAGCGGGTCCATGGCCCGCGCATCGAGCCACGCCGCCTGGTGCAGGGTGGCCGCCGGGTCGACCGTCGCGGCGGTCGAAAAAGCGAGGAAAATATCCCCCGAGCCGTTATGAGCGATGGCGCCGGTGCGGGCCAGGGCCATCGGCAGGCGGCGGGTCAGGCGCGTCAACTGATGCGGCAGCAGTGGCGCGTCGGTGGCGACCACCGCGATGATCGAGCCTTGGTCGCGGCCACCGCGCATTTCATCGCCGCGGATATGACGGCCGACCGGCACGCCGGCGACCACCAATTCCGGGCGTAAGCCAAAATTGGCCTGCACATAGACACCGAGGGTGTAATCCGCCCCGGCGACCGTCACCTGACGCGAGGCCGAGCCGACCCCGGCCTTGAACTCATAGGTGATCATGCCGGTGCCGCCGCCGACACTGCCCATGGCGAAAGGGCCGGGCGCCGCCGCGTCGAGCGCGGCCAGCACGTCCTCCTCGGTCACGTGGTGGCCGTCGATGTCGTTGAGATCGCCGTCGTAAGTCTCGGTGGCGACCGGTAAAATCCACGGCTGGCCAACGCGCGCACGCAGCCATTTGACGGCGCTGTCGCGGGCCAGGCCGCAGGAATGGGTATTGGTCAACAGGACCGGCCCCTCCAACAGACCGGATTCGGCAATCCAATGGCTGCCGGTCAGCTCGCCATTGCCGTTGAGCGAGAAGAGACCCGCGAACACCGGCCGGTCGGCCCGCGCCTGGCCGCGCGGCAAAATCGCGCTGACACCGGTACGCACCGGACCTTGGCCCACCTGTAGCCGGCCGTCGCCCCGGACCAGGGTGCGATGGCCGACCGCCACGCCGGCTACATCGGTGATCGCGTTGAACGGGCCCGGCACCCCTGGCGGCTTCAGCCCGAGGCCGCGCAAGCGGATTTTGCCATCGACCGTCCGCCGCCATGCGTCCGGCAGGTCGGCGGCCCGGCTCATGCCGCCGCCAGGGCCTGGCCGGCGCGTTCCTTGATCGCCGCCAACATCGCGCCAAGGCCGTTTTTGCGCGTCGGGCTCAAATGGTCGTCGAGGCCGATGGCGGCGATGAAATCGGCCGGGGTGTCGATAATTTCGCGCGGCGTGCGGTTGGAATAAACGCGCAGCACCAAGGCGATCAAGCCGCAGACAATGGCGGCGTCGGAGGTCGCCTGGAACACCAGGCGGTCGGCTTCCTGCCGGCCGACCAACCAGACCTGGCTTTGGCAGCCGCGCAGCTTGAAGTCGTCCTGCATGAAATCCGGATCGAGCGGCGGCAGCTTGCGGCCAAGGTCGATCAGATATTCATAACGCTGCATCCAGTCGTCGAAGAAACCGAATTCCTCGATCAATTCCTGTTGTGCCGCGTCAATGCTTTCTTCCGGCATCGCCATGCCCATCCCCACTCGCTTTAAAACACTGCACCTCGGGCGGCCACCGGCCACACCGTTTCGACCACGTCGCCGCGCACGCCGACATACCAATCGTGCAGGTTGACGGTCGGGTCGCAATGGCCCGGGATCAGACGCAAACGATCGCCCAGCGCGATGGCGCGGGCGGCGCCGCTGACCGACAGCCGGCCGTGCTCGTCCGAGGCACTGACATATATGGCCTCGTCATGGTCGGCGACCAGGGGCAGGCCGCTATCGACGGCGAAGCTTTTCAAGCCACCGTCGATGATCACCCGGTCGTCGGCGACCCGGCTCATCACCGTCGCCAG
>NZLB01000191.1 GCA_002694075.1 Nisaea sp. | reverse complement strand
GGTCGCCGGAATGGCCGTGCAATAAGGGTTGGTGGAATAGCGCGCCTCATAGCCGCCATGGGTGGCGACCAACGGGCCATGGCCGGTGCCGTTGACATAATGGATCGAGATAAACCCGGCGCGCGCGCATTCTTCGCCCCAGGCGCCGATCCGGCCAAGGTGGTGGACATTGCGCAGGCCGACGATGGCGACCCCTTGGGCGCGGGCCTTCTCCAGGCCCAGTTCCATCGCTTGCTGGCCGATCACCTGGCCATAGCCCATATTGCCGTCGAGTAGCAGATAGGCGCCGTTGTCGCTCACCACGGTGACCTCGGCGCCGACCGTCAAGGTGCCTTTTTGGGCGTGATCCATGTAACGCGGCGCCAAGCCGACGCCATGGCTGTCATGGCCCATCAGATTGGCTTGCACCAGATTTTCGGCGATCGCGCGGGCCTCGCCCTCGGCGCTGCCGGCGCCGCGCATCATGGCGATCACTAAATCGGTGAGCGCGCTGTCATTGACCACGGGCATGCGGTCCTCCCCTAGAATGTTGATTTTTTGGACAGATGGTTTGAGCATAACTATCCTGCCGGCCATGACCAGGTTTGAATTCACCAAAATGCACGGCCTCGGCAATGACTTCGTGATCGTTGACGGGCGCGCCGGGCGGCCGCCGAGCGTGGCCCAAATCCGGGCCATGTCCGATCGCCGCCGGGGCATCGGCTGCGACCAATTTTTGACCTTGCGGGCGCCGACCGACGCGGGCGCCGCCGTGCGGATGGATATCCACAACCCCGACGGCAGCGTCGCCGAGGCCTGCGGCAATGGCACGCGCTGTGTGGCGGCGCTGTTGATGGAGGAAAGCGGCGCCGCGGCGGTAACCATCGAGACCCTCGCCGGCCACCTCGACTGCCGGCGCGCCGACGATGGCCAGATCGCCGTCGACATGGGACCGGTGCAGTTGGCGGCGGCCGAGATTCCGCTCGCCGAAGATGTCGACAGCGCTCATGTGCCGCTCGCCGACGCGCCCTATAGCGACGCGTGCTGTGTCGGCGTCGGCAATCCGCACGCGGTGTTTTTCGTCGCCGATGCCGAGGCCGTCGACTTGGCCGCGGTCGGCCCGCGATTGGAGACCCACCCGATGTTTCCGGCGCGCGCCAATATTGAGTTTGTCGCGGTCGTCGGCCGCGATCATCTGCGCATGCGGGTATGGGAACGGGCCGCCGGCATCACCCAGGCCTGTGGGTCGGGCGCCTGCGCCAGCGCGGTGGCGGCGGCGCGGCGCGGTCTGACCGGGCGCGCGGTGACGGTCGATCTCGATGGCGGTCGCCTGCACATAACCTGGCGCGACGACGACCATGTGATCATGGCCGGGCCAACCGCGCTGAGCTTCAGCGGGGTGATCGACGTTCTGGGCGCCTAAGCGCCGACGGCGGCCTTGCAATCGGCGCGCTTTGCGGCCATTTCTTCGTTCCATGAACATGCCGCGCAAACCTGTTGACCTGCGCACTTTCGGGTGCCGCCTGAACGCTTTCGAGAGCGAGGTCATGCGTGGCCACGCCGAGGCCGCCGGCCTGACCGACACGATTGTCTTCAATACTTGCGCGGTGACCGCCGAGGCCGAGCGCCAGGCCCGCCAAGCGATCCGCAAGGCGCGGCGGGAAAATCCGGCGGCGACGATTGTCGTCACCGGCTGCGCGGCGCAGATCGACCCGGCCCGCTTCGCTGCCATGGCCGAGGTCGACCGGGTGTTGGGCAATGAGGAAAAGCTCGACGCCGGGCAATGGACTCCGGCGCTCGAGACGGCGCCGGTGGCGGTCGCCGACATCATGGCAGTACGCGATACCGCGCCGCATTTGATCAAAGGTTTTGACGGGCGCAGTCGGGCCTTTGTGCAAATTCAGCAGGGCTGCGATCATCGCTGTACTTTTTGTATCATCCCCTATGGCCGCGGTAACAACCGTTCATTGCCCTTGGGCGCGATTGTCGACCAGGTGCGCGCGCTGGTCGTTGGCGGCTACCGCGAGGTGGTGCTGACCGGCGTCGATATCGCCTCCTATGGCGGCGATTTGCCGGGCCGGCCGGGCTTGGCCAATTTGGTGCGTCGGTTGCTGGCCCTGGTGCCGGATTTGGCGCGTTTGCGCTTTTCCTCGCTCGACCCGACCGCTTTCGACGACGACCTGGTCCAGGTCATCGCCGATGAGCCGCGTGTCATGCCGCATCTGCACCTCAGCCTCCAGGCCGGCCACGATCTGATCCTTAAACGCATGAAGCGGCGCCATCTGACGGCCGATGTGACGGCGCTTTTGGTGCGCTTGCGGGCCGCCCGGCCGGGCTTGGTCTTCGGCGCCGACGTGATCGCCGGTTTTCCGACCGAAAGCGCCGCCATGCACTCCCAAACCCTGGCCCATTTGGCGGCCTGGGAAATTCCCTTCCTGCATGTTTTTCCTTATTCGCCGCGGCCCGGCACGCCGGCCGCGCGCATGCCGCAGGTGGCCGTCGAAACGCGCCGCCGGCGGGCCAAGGACCTGCGCGATCTGGGCGGCCGCTTGCGCCGGGCCCATGGCGCTGGGCAAATTGGACGGATCGTGACGGTTTTGGCCGAGCGCGCGGATTTCGGCTATGCCGACGACTTCACCCCGGTCACCCTGCGCGGCGGCGCCCGGCCCGGCGCCCTCGTTCGGGCGAAAGTCACCGGCACCACCGAGGAGGGAGTCGCCGCCACCATCGCCGATGACGCGGTGGCGGCGTGAGCGGTTGGCTGCAACGCCTGCGCGACGGCCTCGCCAAGTCGTCGCGGCGCCTGACCACCGGCATCGCCGAGGTGTTCACCCGTCGGCGCTTGGACGACCAGGCGCTGGAGGCGTTGGAGGACCTGCTGGTCACCGCCGATCTCGGCGTTGCCACAGCCGGCCGCCTAACCGCCGCGCTGGCCAAGGACCGTTTCGACAAAGAAGTCGACGGCGATGAGGTGCGCGCGGTATTGGCCGATCAGATCGCCGAGATCTTGGCGCCGGCGGCGCGCCCGCTGACTGTGGCGCCGGACCACCGCCCCCATGTGATCCTGTTCGTCGGCGTTAACGGCAGCGGCAAAACCACCACGATTGGCAAATTCGCCCAGAAATTCCACGACGAGGGTCGCCGGGTCATGCTCGCCGCCGGCGACACTTTTCGCGCCGCCGCGGTCGAGCAGTTGCAAGTCTGGGGCGACCGTGTCGGGGTACCGGTGATCGCCGGCGCGCCCGGCGCCGACGCCGCCGCCGTCGCCTTTCAAGCGCTCGCCGCGGCCCGCGAGGCGGCGGTCGACGTGCTGCTTATCGACACCGCTGGGCGGCTGCAAAACAAGCTCGAATTGATGGACGAATTGGCCAAGATCAACCGTGTGATCGCCAAACAGGATCCGGCGGCGCCCCACGACCGGGTGTTGGTCTTGGATGGCACCGTCGGCCAAAACGCCCATGGCCAGGTCGAAGCCTTCCAGGAGGTGACCGAGGTCAGCGGCTTGATCGTCACCAAATTGGACGGCTCGGCGCGCGGCGGCGTGGTGGTCGCCTTGACCGAGAAATTCGGTCTGCCGGTGCACGCCATCGGTGTCGGCGAGGGGGTCGAGGATTTGCAACCCTTCGACGCCGCCGACTTCGCCCGCAACCTGCTGGGCTTAGGCTAAGCGAGGGCGCGCCGCGCGGCGGGCTTGACCCGCCGGCGGCAATCGACTATTCCTCCGGTCTCTCGCGGCAGAAGTGGCCAAGAGACCTTAGCGGGTTCCGTCCGTCCTCGAGGGTTCGAGCACGGGCGCATTCGTGTATGGCGATGGAACAACGGCGACGGACATGACCATGTTCGACGGATTGAGCGGCAAGCTCGGCGATGTGTTCGAGCGGTTGAAGCGGCGCGGCGCCCTTAAAGAGGGCGACGTCAACGCCGCCCTGCGCGAAGTGCGCGTCGCCTTGCTGGAAGCCGATGTCGCCCTCGACGTGGTCAAATCCTTCATCGACAAGGTGCGCGAGCGGGCCATCGGCCAAGAGGTCCTGCGTTCGGTCACGCCCGGCCAGCAAGTGGTCAAGATCGTCCATGACAATTTGATCGAGATGCTGGGCGCCGAGCCGGCGCCGCTGAACCTGGCGGCGACACCGCCGGCGGCGATCTTGATGGTCGGCCTGCAGGGCGGCGGGAAAACCACCACCACCGCCAAACTGGCCCATCGCCTGCAGCAGCGCGAGCGCAAAAAAGTGATGATGGCCTCGCTTGACATCTACCGGCCGGCGGCGCGCGAGCAACTGCGCTTGTTGGGCGAGCAGAACGACATTCAAACCCTCCCCATCGCCGAGGGCGAGGCGGTGACGACCATCGCCAAACGGGCGATGACGGCGGCCCGTCTGCAGGGCTTCGACGTGGTCTTCCTGGACACCGCCGGGCGGACCACGATCGACGCCGCGATGATGGCCGAGGCGGCGGCGGTGCGGGACATCGTCAAGCCGGTGGAAACCTTGCTGGTCGCCGATTCCATGACCGGCCAGGACGCGGTCACCACGGCGCGTAATTTCGAGGAACAGATCGGCCTGACCGGCATTGTGCTGACGCGGGTCGATGGCGACGCCCGCGGCGGCGCCGCCCTGTCGATGCGCGCGGTCACCGGCAAGCCGATCAAGGCTCTTGGCGTCGGGGAAAAGATCGACGCGCTCGAGGATTTCCATCCCGAACGGGTGGCCAACCGCATTTTGGGCATGGGCGATGTCGTCAGCCTGGTCGAGAAGGCCGCCGAGACCATCGCCCAGGATGAGGCCGAACGCCTGGCCCAACGCATGCAGAAGGGTCAGTTCGACCTGGAGGACATGCTGACGCAATTGCGGCAGTTGAAAAAAATGGGCGGCTTGGGCGGCGTCATGGGCATGTTGCCGGGCATCGGCAAACTGCAAAAGCAAATGGACGCGGCCCAGGTCGACGACAAGCTGATCAAGCGCCAAGAGGCCATCATCCTGTCGATGACGCGCGCCGAGCGGCGCAATGTCAAACTGCTCAACGCCGCGCGCAAGCGGCGGGTGGCCAGCGGTTCCGGGACCTCGGTGCCGGAGGTTAATCGCGTCGTCAAGCAGTACATGGAAATGGCCCGGGCGATGAAAAAAATGGGCAAGCGCGGCGGTTTGGCCGGGCTGCTTGGCGGCGGCGGCCTGGGCGGTGGTGGTCTGGGCGGCGGTGGCTTTGGCGGTGGCATGCCCCCCGCCGGCGGCGGCATGCCGGGCCTTGGCGGCGGCGGCATGCCGGGTTTAGGCGGCGGCGGTTTGCCGCCAGGATTTCCGGGCAAGCGCTAAGCGCCGGCCCACACGCATCGGTTCTGAAGGAGTGATGAGACCATGGCATTGAAAATTCGTTTGGCCCGCGGCGGCGCCAAAAAACGTCCGTTCTACCGGATCGTCGTGGCCGAGGCCGCGATGCCGCGCGACGGCCGT
>NZLB01000190.1 GCA_002694075.1 Nisaea sp. | reverse complement strand
GGATCGTTGTTGACCCGCTGGCGCACGCCATGGCGTAAAGTCATCGGCAGCAGGCAATAGCTGCGCAGGCCATGGCGCATGGCGGCGATCGCCCGCCCCTCGCCGGCCGCCAGACGGGCGGTGAAGACACCGCCATCCAAGCGCTCGCAGGCGCTCAAAAAAAACGCCGCCCCAAGGGCGGCGAGACATATCGCTTTCATTGATTTACTCCTGTGCTGTGGTTGGTTGCCCCCTTGGCCAGGAGTCAGCGTAGATGGTCCCAGGCCCAGTCGCCGGCGGCGACCAGCACCGCCAGCAGCGCGCCCATTTTCATGATCGCCGCCCAGGCGCCGCGGCCCATCGCCGCCACGCTGACCAGCCGGTCAAGCTTCCGGTTGCCCTCCCGCAGTTTGACGCGAAGCGCGGCGTATTGCGCCTCAAGCACAGCGACCCGCTGTAGGCTTTCTGGGTCGGTCATAGGGTCTCCTTACCCACCTGGCGGTCTGCATGGTCAGGGGAAAACGTCGAGGAAGGGATTCGGGAGCGTGTACCAACGGATCGTGCCTTAACGGTCAACGGCCCTATAAGCGCGATTTCAGCCGATCATCGCGCTTGGAGAGGTCCGCCGGTTCTCGGACGCGGCGACCACGTCATATCAACACGCCGCAAAATTTTGGTAGATCGATGCATTTTGCGCTTGGCGGCACCGCCAAAAGTCCTCTACCATCTTCGAACTGCGAATGCCTCGCAGTTGCTAATTGTAAGGGTGTGTGATGTACGTGTGCATTTGCAACGCACTGACAGACAAACAGGTCATCTCCGCGATCGCGCGCGGTTGCGCCAAGCCGTCGGAGATTTACTCGAACTACGAAACCGCGCCCCGCTGCGGTAAGTGCGCGATCAAAATGAACGAGCTCATCGCGCGTCAAAACCCCTCACCCACGGCGGCGCGCTAGCTGCGTTTTCAGGCTTGGCGACCGATTTGCTCTTGCAGGAAATTTTCCAGGCCGACTTTCTCGATTAGGCCCTGCTGAGTTTCAATCCAATCGATGTGCTCTTCGGTGTCGTGGAGGATCGCTTTAAAAATGTCCCGCGTCACAAAATCGGCCTTTTCCTCGCAAAGCGCGATCGCTGTTTTGAGACAGCCTTGATTCAACGTTTCGACCGATAAGTCGGCGGTAAACATCTCCGGGACATCTTGGCCAATGGACAGGAGGCCCAGGTCCTGCAAATTCGGCAGGCCATCCAACATGAGAATTCGGTTGATGATCATATCGGCGTGTTTCATCTCGCCGATACTCTCATTATAGATTTTGTCGCCAAGGGCGTCGAAGCCCCAATTCTTCAGCATACGTGCGTGAAGAAAATATTGATTAATGGCCGTCAGCTCATTTTTCAAAATCAAATTGAGCTGCTCAATGATCTCCGGCGCCGCTTTCATCGCTCTTGCCCCGTTTTTCGTCCTGACCAAGAGATGAACCTATTTCCGAAAATTTCAACCCCCGGAAATCTGCTGGTTTTCTGTTTTGATAATGATTATCGTTTGCGAACTTACTTTAATTTATTTTGAATTACTTCTATCTGCTTAAGAACCATCGCTCAGCGTTTGTTCGCGCCCCTCCGCGCATCGCCCCATCACGGCGGCGCACGGGGCGTCCCTGGTGGGTCAGTTGTTTTGCGCGCGCAGCCGTTGATTGAGGCGATCATGGCGGCTTTGAATTTCCGCCGGCCATTGGCTTTTAATGTAGGAGAGGACGGCGACGATTTCCTTGTCGGACAGCACGCCGTCATAGATCGGCATGGCGTTGGGATAGGGTTGGCCGAGCACACGCGCGACCCCGTATTTGGTGACCGCGACCAGATAGGCGTCACCATGGTGCCAGGTATGGCCGCTGGCGTTGTGGGGGGCCGCACCGGCGCGTGCGCCTTGCCGCCGGCCCCTCGCCGCGATATGCAGGGCCTCTCTGACGACCGCCGGTGATCCTCCGCCATGCCCGCTCGACGCCGCCGCCCCTCCAAGGCCACCCCACGCGCACCCGACCGCCTGCCGCGCAACAGCGCACCCGTGCCGCTGACCATTGAGCATGTCGGCGGCCGCGGCGACGGCGTCGCCACCGCCAAGGTGCAATTGGCCGATCAATGGGCGCCGCGCGACGAGCTTTTTTTCGTGCCCTTCACCCTGGCCGGCGAACAGGTCCTGGCCCGCCCCCGCCAGCGGCGTGGCGGCGGGGTGGCGACGGATCTACTGGAACTCAGCGCACCGACAATCGGCCGCCAAACACCGCCCTGCGCCCATTTCATGGCCTGTGGCGGCTGCCAAACGCAGCATATGGCGCCGGCGCTTTACCGCGCCTGGAAAAGCACGCAACTGGCCCAGCATTTGGCGCGCGCCGATTTGGCAGCGGCGCCGCTGCGCCCGCTGGTAACGGTCGCGCCCGGCGGACGGCGGCGCCTGGTGATGCACGCGCGCCGCCTGGCGGCGGGCCTGGTCCTCGGCTTCCACGAGCACGGCGCGGCGCGGATCGTCGACGTCACCGCGTGCCCGGTGGCGACCGACCGCCTGCAAGCGACCCTCGTCCCGCTACGGCGTTTTCTGTTCGACATCCTGCCGTCGGGAACCAGTGCCCGCCTGTGGCTGACCGATTGTGACAATGGCGTCGACCTGCTGATTGAATGCGCCCAAACGCTCGACCGCGCCGGCCGCGAAGCCGCCGCCGAACTGGCCACCGGCGGCACGCTTTTACGCCTGTCCTGGCGCCACCCGGAGGATGGTCCAAACCTCGCGGCCGAAACCGTGATCGAAACGCGGGCGCCTGTGGTCACCTTCGCCGGCATCCCCCAAACCCCGCCGCCCGGCGGCTTTTTGCAGGCCACTCAAGAAGGCCAGGCGGCGATTATCGCGGCGGTGTTCGAGGCGCTCGCCGGGCGGACCAACACCCTCGACTTGTTCGCCGGCTGCGGCACCCTGACCCTGCCCCTGGCCGCCGAGGGTCCGGTCCACGCGGTCGAAGGCGATGGCCCGGCTTTGGCCGCACTCAGCCGGGCCGCCCGGCGCCGCGCGCCCGGCGCGGCGGCACTGACCACCGCCTGCCGCGACCTTCAGACCGACCCGCTGACGGCCAGCGAACTGGCCGCCTATGACAGCGTGGTGGTCGACCCACCACGGGCTGGCGCGCGCGCGCAAACCGCCGAAATCGCCGCCGCCGGCCCACCGCGGGTGGCCTTGGTCAGTTGCAACCCGGCGACCTTCGCGCGAGACGCCCGCCTGCTCCTGGCCACCGGCTATCGCTGCGCCTGGGTCCAGCCCATCGACCAGTTTCTATGGTCGCCGCACCTGGAACTGGTGGCCGCCTTCCATCTCGGAGCGCCGCGATGACCGGCACCGATGACGACGCGCTCGGCCGTCTCCGCAAGCGTTCGATCACCATCGCCGGCCATCGTACAAGCGTGTCTTTAGAGGAAATTTTTTGGCGAGCCCTCGCCGACCAAGCCGCCGCCGAGGGCCGATCACTGGCCAAATTGATCGCCGAGGTCGACCGCCACCGGGCCAGCAATCTGTCGAGCGCCCTGCGTGTCCATGCCGCAGTGTGGTTGCGCGATCGCGAGACGCCCGGCTAATTCACGGCGCCGATTGTCACAAAGTCGCGCAACTCGTTGACGTCCAATATGCGGCGCGGATTGTCGATCGGCCCGCTCAGGCGCAAACCGAACACCGGCGCGTCGGCCGGGCTGCGCAAACGAAGCCGACATTTCAAGTCCACTTCATCGGCCGGCAAGTTGACGGCCATCGCGACCCGGGCGAGCGCCGCCGGGCCGGTGATTTCAATATCGCTGGACTGAACGACCCCGTCCTTGACCGCGAAACTACCGGCCGCCCGGTTAAACCGGCTGGTGCCAGTCGACAGCAACCGTTGCGCATCGCGCACGAAATCGGCGGCTCGCCGCGGCGGCGTCGCCGCCACGGAAAGGGCGGTCAGATCGATACCCGCCAAAATCGCCTCGGTGAGCGCGAAGTCACCCGACCCAGAGAGATTGACCAGCATCTCGTCGAATGTCTCGCCGACGCTGCGCAACAGCGCCCGACCTTCGCCGCGGCCGGCGCGCAGGATGAAATCCTCGTTTAAACGAACACCGCGCAAATTAAAGTCTTCCGCCGCCAGGGTCACGGCGAGGGTTGGCAAAGCGCCACCGGTCAAGGTGCCCGACAGATTGACCAGCCCAGCCTCTCGGCGCGCCCGTGCCCGCCGTACAGTCAGGACGCCCTCGCTCAAATCCGCCTCGAGCAAGGCGTCGTGCCAGGAGGTCCCGCCCGTTGCCCCGCCCACCGCCAAGTCGGTGACGGCCAAGGTGAGATCGCCGTCCACCGCCGTCAGCCAGCGGTTCAACCGGTCACGCGCCGGCCACAGCGCGGCGATACCCGCCGCCGGTAGCCATTCCAAAGGGGTCAGCTGGCTGGCCGTCAGTTGCGCGTCGACGCGCGGCCGCGCGCCCTCGGCATAGTTGATCGCCCCTGTCAGGACCGAGGCGCCGGCGGTCAGGGTCAACCCGCTAACCTGAAACACCGTATTGTCGCCGCTGAACCGCCCACCAAGCGCGAGCCGGCCGATGTCCTCGCCGCGCGGCCGCCAGTTTTCGGTTACCTGGCGGACCAGACCGAGGGCCCGCGGATGACGGATGTCAAAGGTAAGGTCGAGCGGCCACAGCTGGCGCAACCGGCCCATGGTGCCGGCCAGGGCCATGGTCATCTCGCCGGCGCGCAGGTCGAGGCGCAGATCATGACGGTCGTCATCCCGCGGGGTCAGTCGCACCGCCAACCGGCCCGGCCCGACGGAACGCTTGGCAAGCGGCCAAGCATCGTTCCAAAGGCCCACCAAGGTGGCGACTTCGGGATGTTCAATTTCGATTGACCCGGGCCCCCGTAAAAGCCCGGCGGTCAGGTCGACCGGCGCCGTCAGTTTGGCCCCCCCGCCGATGCCCTCGAATGCGGTCTCGAGCGTGGCGGCGGCGGCGGCGCCGGTGATCCGACCGCGCACACGCGCCGCGCCGATTTGGCGCAGGGGCCGCCGCCAACTCTCGCCCAAATAGCCGGCAAGACGGTCCAAGCGGGCGCTGCCACCGACGAAGTCCAAGCTCAAAAGCGGCGCCGTCTGATTGAGATCAATGTCCCCCCTGACGCGCACGTCGACCCCAGCGACATCTTCCACCCGCAGGGTTTTCAAGGCCACCTGGCCGTCCTTGACGCCAAGGCGTAGGCGTAAATCGCGCCAGGTCCGCAGACCGCTGACCAAGGCGCCGAGGCGGAGGTCGAGATTGGCGTCAAAACCGCGCAAGGTGGCCAGGGCTTGCTTGCCCGGCGCCGTGCCCTCGCCGAGCAAGGCCGCGCCCAAGGCCGTGAGGCGGTCACTGGCGCCGGCGTAATGGTCGAGGGATAGTTGATCGACCGCCAGGCTGAGACCAAAGCTCGGTCGCGGTCGCAGCAGCAGGGTCAACCCGCCATTGCCTTGGGTGGCGTCGAAGGCGAAGGACCACTCTCGCAAGGTCAGCGCGGCCGGCGTGAGCACGAATTCAGCGCGGGTGGATCCGCTACGCAGGCGACCGGCGGTCAAGCTTTCCGGCGCCACGCCCAGCCAAGCCAAAGCATCGCGTAGGCCGCCACTGACGACCTTGACGGCACCTTCCACGCGCCGGCCGTCACCAACCCCGCGTACCGTGGCGTCGCCCGTAACCAGCGTGTCGCCGGGCATCATCACGCGCAGGTCGGCGAGCCCCAAGCGCCCGTCCCCAAGGGTTAGCCGGCCACTGACATCGCGCAGGGGGCGGCCGCCCACGGTGACCGCCGCCGCGGCGATCTGCAGGCTACCGGGCGGCCCGCCGGTCGGCACCGGGAAGGCGGCCACCACATGGGCCAGATTCTCGCGCCAATTGGCCGCCACCGCCGGCACATGCGCCATCACACCATCCAAGTTGAGACGATTGACCGTCAAATTGCCGCGCCAACCAGCCCCCGCGCCGCCGGACCAGACCAGCCCACCGGTGGCCCGCAGGCCATCGGCGGCAAGCGTCGCATCCTCCAGCGTTAAACCTTCGTCGGCGATCACCACCGCGCCGGTCAAACGCACCGGCACCGCGCCAAACACGCCATCCCCAAGAGGATTAAGCCCGGCGTTCGCCAACATCCGGGAGGCGCGTTGGGCGTTGGTCACCTCGGCGGTGACCTGAAACCGGCTGGCCGCCGCCGGGGCCCGGGTCAGGACACCGTTTCCGGACACCGTCACCCCGGTATCGACAATCCCCGTTTCAAAGGTCAGCGCGGTCCCGCCGCCGCTTGGTGAGGCCGCGGCGGACAGGCGCAACGTCAGTTTGCGATAGTTCGCTTGCGCCTTTAAGCGGCGCACACCGGTCGCGGGATCGTGTCGCAGCGTAAGATCGATTTGATCCAAAGGCGCGGCCCCATCGCCGTCGCCGGCGGGCTTAAGGCGTCCCTGGCGAACCGTCAAATTTCCCAAACCCACCGCCGCCGGGTTATCGGCGACCAAATGGCCAACCAAGGCTTGCCATGGCAGCTGGCCAGCTGAGCCCCCAAGAGCGCCGCGATCGACCGTCACCACCG
>NZLB01000189.1 GCA_002694075.1 Nisaea sp. | reverse complement strand
CGATAATCCCATCGACCACCGGTTCAGCCTCGGCCGCATCGGGATCGAGGTCCAAGGCATCGGCGACCGCGTCGACCCCGTCGTGGAAAACCTCATCGAAGGTCTCGTCGACAATAACCTCAAAATCGTCGCCCGAGACAACACAGGTTTGAGTAATTCGCGCCCGCATACGGCCGGTGACCACGACCCGGCCGGCGACGCCGCGGACAAGCATCAGGTCAGCTGTCGCGTCGGCGATGGCGACAACGTCGAAACGCGCGGCAAGCGCGGCGCAAACCGCTGGCGCGAGAGTCAGGGACAGTTGGTGGCGGCCGGCCAGGCCGGCGACCTCGAACGGATGGCTGAATTCAGGCTCCGGCACCGGGTTTCACGCGGCCGTCGGCGCCGGCGCCCAGACCAGCCGGCCGGCGGCCAACTCGTCGCCGCTGTGGTCCACGAGCAGACGGTCACAAGCACGCAGATAGGCCGCGATCAGCGGCGTCGCCGCGCCGCCGCCACCGGTGGTCCCAAAGAGGTTTCGGTCGAGCGCCTGATGCAGGGCGGCGCCATTGTCTTCGGCATCGAGACCGCCGTCATAAGCGGCGACCCGGCCATAAAACGCCTTGGCCATGGTTTTCACCCGTTTGCCGATGGAAATGTCGCTGACGCCCATCAAGCGCAGCGAGCGGTCCATGTCGGTGAACATGACGTCAAAAACCGCCTGCGCCAAATCCGCGTGGCGGGTCCCCTCGCGGCGCAGCCGCCGCAGCACCAGATGTTCATGCAAGGTGATCATCTCAAACCGGCCGTCAAGGTCGTCGGGCACGCCGTAACTTTGATAAAACACCGGCTGACGGGCGGCGCTCACCACCTGGTCGTAAAGGCTATGGGCGACGTCCATTTCTGGCGCCGGCGCCATCCACTGCTGGAACAGTTTCAGCATATCGCGTATCCGATCATTTCAGCCCATGGCGATGCACATTGACGTTTCACCCTAATATGCGCACATTCGGCCGGTAAACAAGCTTCGCCAGGTCGCGTTTATGGCCGCCTGGCGAGGCGAAACAGCGCGGTTTGAAGCGGACCCACCCACCATGACATTTGACAGGCAGGCACGCATTGGCCGGACCGGATACGCCCGGTGGCGGCTGTGGGCAGCGACCGCCGCGATCACCGTGTTGACCGCCTGCGCGCCGCAAATCGACTGGCATGGAACCTATCCGTCGGTCGATCAATTGGCGCAAATCGAGCCGGGCAAAACCGGCCGGGCCACGGTTCGCGCTCTTCTTGGCGGGGCGTCGAGCACTTCAAATTTCGATGATCGCACCTGGTATTACATCGGCCAACGGACGGAGCGATTCGCCTTCTACCCGCCTGAAGTGATCGACCGCCAAGTGATTTTCATCGCCTTCGACGACAACGACCGTGTCGCCGCTATTGGCAAGCTCGACAAAGAGGACGGACGCGAAATTGTGTTCGTCGATCGCACCACTGCCACCGCCGGGCAACGGATCACCCTGCTGCAGCAATTGATCGGCAACATCGGCCAGTTCAAAGCCCCGTCCGACCAAGAATAGCCCGAAACGCGGCGGGCCCGGCATGAACCGGGCCCGACCACCAGTCTGCGAGGGCGTCGCCCTAACCGGCCAGAGCGGCCAGCAGCAAGATCGCCACGATATTGATGATTTTGATCATCGGGTTGACCGCCGGACCGGCGGTATCTTTGTACGGGTCGCCAACGGTATCGCCGGTGACCGCCGCTTTATGGGCCTCCGAACCTTTGCCGCCATGATTGCCGTCTTCAATGTATTTCTTGGCGTTGTCCCACGCCCCGCCGCCGGCGGTCATTGAGATGGCGACGAAAATACCGGTAACGATGGTGCCCAGCAGCATCGCGCCGACCGCCGTGAAAGCGGCCGATTGGTCGGCCACCGCGGCGATCACGAAATAGACCACCACCGGCGCCAGCACCGGCAACAAGGACGGCACGACCATTTCCTTTATCGCCGCTTTGGTCAGCATATCGACCGCCGCCGAGTAATCGGGACGTTCGGTGCCTTCCATGATACCCGGCTTTTCGCGGAATTGGCGCCGCACTTCCTCGACCACGGCGCCGCCGGCGCGGCCGACCGCTTGCATGCCCATGGCGCCGAACAAATACGGCAACATGCCACCGATGATCAGGCCGACCACCACGAACGGATCCTGGAGCGCGAAGGTCACCTCCAGATCGGGGAAGTAATAGGACAGATCCTCGGTGTAGGCGGCGAACAACACCAACGCGGCCAGACCGGCCGAGGCGATGGCGTAGCCTTTGGTCACCGCTTTGGTGGTGTTGCCAACGGCGTCCAAGGCGTCGGTGGTTTTGCGCACGTCTTCCGGCAGTTCCGCCATTTCGGCAATGCCCCCGGCGTTGTCGGTGACCGGGCCGTAGGCGTCGAGGGCGACAACCATGCCGGCCAGCGCCAACATGGTGGTGGCGGCGATGCCAATCCCAAAGACGCCGGCGCTCAGATAGGCGACAACGATGCCGGCGGCGATGATCAACGCCGGCAAGGCACAAGCTTCCATCGACACCGCCAGACCTTGAATGACGTTGGTGCCGTGGCCGGTCTCGGAAGATTTGGCGACCGAACGCACCGGCCGGAACTCGGTGGCGGTGTAGTATTCGGTGACCCACACCATCAAACCGGTGACCACCAGGCCAACCAGGGCGCAGTAGAACAACTGCAGGCCGGTCACCGTCTCGCCATCGTTCAAAGTGAAGCTGGCGTCGAAGCCCATCAGGTAGGAAATAGCGCCGCCGATCAACACCGCCGACAATACCGCCGAGGCGATGAAGCCCTTGTATAGGGCCTGCATGATTTTCATGTTGCTGCCCAGGCGCACGAAGAAGGTGCCGACCACCGACGCCAAGATGCAAACGGCGCCGATTACCAGGGGTAGGCCCATCATCGCTTCGACATCGGCGCCAGCGAAGAAGATCGCCGCCAGCAACATCGTCGCGACCACCGTCACCGCATAGGTCTCGAACAGGTCGGCGGCCATGCCGGCGCAGTCGCCCACATTGTCGCCCACGTTATCGGCGATGGTCGCCGGATTGCGCGGGTCATCCTCGGGGATGCCGGCCTCGACCTTACCGACTAGGTCACCGCCAACGTCCGCGCCCTTGGTGAAAATGCCGCCGCCAAGACGAGCGAAAATCGAAATCAGCGAGGCGCCAAAGCTCAACGCGACAAGGGCCTCCAGCACGTGGCGCAAGCTGGCTTCATCGGTCGCGCCAAAAAGCTGCAACATGACCAGGTAATAACCCGCCACACCCAGCAAGCCGAGCCCAACCACCAGCATGCCGGTGACAGCGCCTGACTTGAACGCGATGTCCAACGCCGGCACCAGGCCGACAGTGGCCGCCTGCGTGGTCCGCACGTTGGCCCGCACCGAGACATGCATGCCAATGTAACCGGCCACGCCCGACAGGATGGCGCCAAGCGCGAACCCGACGGCGACATGGGCGCCGAGCGTCACCAACAGGATCACGGCGACAACCACGCCAACAATCGCGATGGTCAGGTATTGGCGGTTCAAATAAGCTTGCGCGCCTTCTTGGATGGCGCCGGCGATTTCACGCATGCGTTCGTTGCCGGCGTCCACCGCCATGATCGAACGCGACGCGAACACGCCATAAAGCAGCGCCACCGCACCGCAAACGAGGACGAAAATATACGTAGCTTCCATTGTGATGGAGACCTTCTCGTGTGTGACCCGTATGACCCTGCCGGCAGCGCCGAAAGCGGTCGCGAAACAATGTGAGGTGCGCTAGCCCCGGCCGGGATCGCCCCGGCGCGGCCATCCTAGTGACGTCCCCCGCAAATCCGCGCGGAATATAGCGAAAATTCCGCCTGACGCAATAAGTCAGGCAACCGGGGTCGATATTCCCGCCGCCCTTTTTCTCGTGACCATCATGGTGACGATCAGAATGCCGGCGACGGCGATCAACGGCAACACCACCCAGTTCACCACTTGCCAGCCGTAGACATGCTGCAAGGCCCCCGCGAGGAACGAGGCCGAGGCCGAACTGGCGAAGATCATAAAATCAAAAAAGCCTTGGACCTTGGCTTTTTCGGCGGGGGCGTAGCATTCAGTCAAAAAGGTGCTGCCGCCGATGTAAAGAAAGTTCCACCCGATCCCAAGCAGGATCAATCCCGCGTAAAATTGCACCAGCTCGATACCGGATTGGTTAATGACGCCGGCCGCCGCTAGGGCCAGCGCGCCGATCAACATGATCCGCAAGACACCGAATCGAGCGATCAGATGGCCGGTGAAAAAAGATGGCACGAACATGCCCAGGACATGCCATTGGATGACCGAGGTGGTGTCGGTGAAAACATACCCGCAGGCGACCATCGCCAACGGCGTCGCGGTCATCACGAAGGTCATCGACCCGTAGCCGATCATGGCCCCGCCGGCCGCCACCAAAAACACCGGCTGGGCGATAATGGTGGTCAACGGGCGCCCCGAGTCGCCGCGCTCGGCGGCGGTTGGCGGCGGGATTCGCACGAAAAGCAACAGCCCCCAAATCGACGCCATGATCACCATCATGCCGACGTAGGTGCCGCTAAAAGTCACCGGCGAGAGCAATTGAAAGGATTTATCGGCCAGCGTCGGCGAAATCAGCGCGGCGATCACGCCGCCGGCCAAAACCAATGAAATCGCCCGACTTTTAAACGCCTCGCTGGCGGTATCGGCGGCGGCGTAGCGATAAAATGAGACAAACCCCATAAAAGCGCCGATTAAAATCGAACCGGCGATGAACAGCGCGAAAGAACCGGCGAACAGGGCGGCGGCGGCGGTTCCGGCGCCAACCACGCCAATGCCGGCGCCAATGGCGAAACCGCCACGCCGACCGATTCGCTTCATCAACAACGAGGCCGGGATGGTCATCGCCATGGTCGCGGTGAACTGCAGGCCGAGAGGCAAAGTCGCCAGGGAAGGATCGACGGCGAGCACCTTTCCGGCCAGGGCCGTGACCGTCATGTTCATGGTCATGGCGATATTGGCCAAAGCCTGACAAAAGGCCAGGACGATGACGTTGCGAATCGTCGGGTCGCGCATCGTGGTGCTTACCTTGTTCAAGATTCAACGCGGGGGTGGGGCGCCGAAGAGATGATCCAAGAGGACCCGTCTATCCAGGCGCACGTTCGAAAATGTTGCGGAACAACAAGTCCACAACAATGTCGCCGCCAACGATTTCTTTCGTTTTGACCAAAAGACGTTCCTTCAAGAACTGACGATCCGCCACACCCGGCTTAATGTCAAGGGCGGCCAGCGCGTGGATATAGGTGATGTAAGCGTCTAAAATATATGGAATTTTCGCCTGAATGACAGCTTCTCCCGGCCCTGGCCGCGCTTCGACCAAGATATGAATGATTAAAAATCGGGCGATCTCGCCGTCTTTGATGATCGGCACCGTCAACGGTTCCAGGTCGATGAGCGTGGTACTGCCCGGCGGCGGGCGTTCCTCGACCTTTTTCTCCGGTTTTTCCGCCGCCTCCGGCGCGACCCCCAGCAGGTTCTGCATAAAACCCGGCAAGACCGTCGGCGCGAACATGGCGAGGCCGAAAACGCTGGCGATGAGCAACACCAAAACGGCGGCCACGATGATGATAATTTTTTTCACCGCCGGCCTCCGTATCGGCGCGCCCTAAGCATGGCGATAGCCCCTGACGCCCAAATCGACCGTGGCGCCGGACTGGTCAACCACGTCAACCGCCGCGCCCGCGGTGATCTCACCGATCAAGGTCACCGAGGTCTCCGCCCTCTCGGCGGCCGCCGCCACCACCGACCCGGCCCCCACCGGCGCTGTAAAAATCAATTCGTAGTCATCGCCGCCGGTGGCCAAATCGGCAAGCGTCACCAGCCCGCCGTCGACCGCCGCCCGGCCACTCGTCGACAACGGCAAACGATCCAAAAAGACACGCGCGCCCACCTCGCTGG
>NZLB01000188.1 GCA_002694075.1 Nisaea sp. | reverse complement strand
TGGTTGGGCCGTCGGGCTTTGGTAAATCGACCTTGCTTCGCATTATCGCCGGCTTAGAGAGCCAGTCCGACCGTCATATCGCCATCCGCGGCCAGAAAATCAACTTGCGGCCGGTCGGCGCCGAAAACTGGATCACCGGGACGGCCGAGGTGGCCGGCGCCGGCGACCTTTGCTTTATCGCCACCGGCGGGCTCGCCGCCGTCCGCGCCCACCTCGACGCCGCCGGGGTCGAGGTGATTTTGGGGCCGGTCACGCGCACCGGCGCGGCCGGGCCGATGACCTCGCTCTATATGCGCGACCCCGACGGCTGCCTGGTCGAGGTCGCCTCCTACGATCCGGCCGATAGGGTGGCGGATTAAGCGTTCTCGCGGGACAACCAGGCGACGGCTGCTTCGGCCGCCGCGCGAGCTTCCGATTCGTCCTTGAAAATCCGCGGGTCCGGCGGCCCATCCGGCCGCCACCCGTGCGGGTCCTCGGGGTCGCGGCGAAAGCGGGCGAAGCCGACGCCGCCATCCTCCCGCTGAAAAATATCCACGCAGCGCAACCCGTCGACACTGTTGATCGAACGCAAAACCAGGTTTTTCCAAACCACTCGTCGCCTCCCGCGGCCAGAGTCAAAAAACCGACATCAAAGCTTTATAAAACTTTCGGCAAGGGCCGCTAAGCCTCCGGTAACTCACCGGAGGATTTCGTGGCCGGCATCACCCTTCAAAACATCTCCAAGAGCTTTGGCGCGACGCGGGTCTTGCGTGACGTCGATCTGGACATTCGCGACGGTGAATTTCTCACCCTGGTTGGGCCGTCGGGCTGTGGCAAATCGACCTTGCTGCGCATTATCGCCGGTTTGGAGAGCCAGTCCGGCGGCCATGTCGCCATCGGCGGCCGGGCGGTCGACCAAGTGCGCGCCAGCGAGCGCGATCTGGCCATGGTGTTTCAGTCCTACGCGCTTTATCCGCATTTGACGGTGCGCCAGAACATTGAGACGCCGCTGCGCCTGCGCGATCTTAACGCTTGGGAGCGCCTGCCCCTGCTGGGTCTGTTATCGGCCGGGCGGGCGGCGAAAATGCGGCGCTTGCGCGCGCAGGTCGCGGAAACCGCCGAAATCCTCAAAATCGAGGAATTGATGGACCGCAAGCCGGGCCAGCTTTCCGGCGGCCAGCGCCAGCGCGTCGCCCTTGGCCGGGCGATGGTGCGCAAGCCGGCGGCGTTTTTAATGGACGAGCCGTTGTCCAACCTGGACGCCGCCTTGCGCGTGCATATGCGCTCGGAACTGGCGGAGTTGCATCGGTCGCTGGCGACGACCTTCATTTACGTCACCCATGACCAGTCCGAAGCCCTGACCATGTCCGACCGCATGGCGGTGATGATGGGCGGCGAGATTCTCCAATTGGTCACGCCGGATGAAATTTACCACGATCCGCGCGACCTGAGGGTGGCCCAATTCATCGGGACACCCCAGATCAATGTCTTTGATGCGGCAATTAGCGGCGGTCAAGGCGTCACGGTGAACGGTGTGCCGCTCGCCGCTGAGGTGACCGGCGACGGCGATCTGGCCTTTGTCGCGGTGCGGCCGGAACATTTGACGCTGCTGCCGGCGGACGGGGCCGGGCAGCCGCTGACGGTCACGTTGAAAGAAAACCTCGGCGCCGATTTCTTCATCCATGGCCATATCGGCGATGGCGCCGCGCCGGTGATCGTCCGCGCCACGCCGGCCGAGGCCGCCGATGTCGCGATCGGTTCGGTGTGCGCCTTGGCCCCGCTCAACGCGGCTGAGGTGATGGCTTTCGGGCGCGATCACGCGCGCCTGGATCTGGTCATGACCGGCGCGCCCGCCGCCGTTCTCGAAAGGGTCTAGAAGGTGGCGGCGGTGATCGACACGCCGCGTCCGCGCGGCCTGTTCAAGACCGGCCACGCCTTTGTGGCGCCGGCGGTGTTGTTGATGATCTTGATCTTGATGGTGCCGGTGGTGGTGGCCGCCATCCTGTCGTTTTCCAATTACAGCCTGGGCAGTCCCGATTTCGATTGGGTCGGGGTGAAGAACTACAGCAAGCTTTTCGCCCGCTCGACCTACAAAAAAATGCTGACCGCCAGCTTTGTCTATATCGGCGTGGTGGTGCCCCTGTCGGTGTTCTTGGGCCTTGGCGCGGCTTTGCTGATCAATTCGTTGGGCCGCTTCGGCAATATCTACAAGACCATTTATTTCCTGCCGGTAATGGCGACCCTTTTGGTCATGGCGATTGTCTGGGAATTCATCCTGCACCCGGATGTCGGCGTGGTGAATCGCCTATTGGCGCTGGGCTGCGGGACTTTCGCGGAGACCATTCTGTCTTTCGGTTGGTTGCCCTGGGTCGATCCGGCGACGACGTTCTACGGCCATGGCTGCGCTCAAGATTTTCCCCATTGGTTGGGCAGCAAGCACACCGCCCTCGGCACGATTATTTTTATCGGCGTGTGGCAAGGCTTCGGCTTCAACATGGTGCTTTACCTGGCTGGGCTGACCTCGGTGCCGCGCGAACTGGTGCATGCCAGCGTGATCGACGGCGCCGACAGCGCCTGGGACCGGTTTTGGCTGGTGACCTGGCAGATGCTGGGGCCGACCACGGTGTTCGTGGTGGTGATCACCACCATCCGGTCGTTCCAAGTCTTCGACACGGTTGAGGCGTTGACCGACGGCGGACCGGTCAAGACCACCTACGTGATGATGTACGCCATCTACGAGAAGGGCATTTTGCAGAATCTGATCGGCATCGGCTCGGCCATCACCATCGTGTTTCTGCTTTTCGTGCTGGCGGTGACCTTGGTGCAACGCTGGTTCGTCGAACGGAGGGTGCATTACACATGATCGGTTACAACACCCCGTTCAGCACCGCCGCCAAGCACGCGGTTCTCATCATCGGCGCGCTGATCGTGATCCTGCCGTTTTACATCATGGCGACCTATTCTCTGAAGGATCCGATTGAGATCACGTCCGGCACCGGCGGCGTTTTCGGCAAGCAGGAGGCGTTTCTCGATCCCGGCTGCGTGCAATCGGGCAACGCCAAGGAAGACTGCCTCTTCAACCCCATCGCCTACAACTACGGCCAAGCGTTCTCCAAGGCGCCGTTGCTGCGTTATTTGTTCAATGGCGTGGTGGTCACCCTGTCGATCTTTTTCATCCAGGTGTTGGTCGCTTTGCCCTGCGCCTATGCCCTATCGAAGCTCAGGTTTTGGGGCCGCGAATTGGTTTTCACCATGGTTCTGCTGGGCTTGCTGATCCCGGTCCACGCCATCGCCCTGCCGCTTTACATCATGCTGTCGAAGGTTGGTTTGACCAATACCTACGCCGCGCTGGTCATCCCATGGACCATCTCGGTGTTCGGCATTTTCCTGATGCGGCAATTCTTCATGACCGTGCCGGACGATCTTATCGACGCCGCCCGCATGGACGGCATGAGCGAGTTCGCGATTGTCTGGAAGGTGATGTTGCCGACCGCCATCCCGGCCCTGCTGGCCTTTGGTATCTTCTCCATCGTCGCGCACTGGAACGACTATTTTTGGCCGCGTGTGGTGATCACCGGCACGCGCGAATTGTTCACCCCGCCGCTCGGCATTCGCGAGTTCGCCTCGGGCATCGATGGTTCCGACTACGGCCCGATGATGGCCACCGCCTGCGTCATCGTCGTGCCCTTGATCGTCGCCTTTTTGCTCGCCCAGCGGCGTTTCATTCAAGGGATCACCTTGACCGGCATGAAGTAACCGGGCCGCGCCGGCCTAGTCCACGGCATTCCCGGCGGGTTCGCCGGTCGGGATTTCGGCGGCGGCAAGTAACCAACGGACTTGCCGTCACGTTCCACTACGGGAGATGAAGCTATGAAAACCCTGTTCAAACTTGCCGCGGCGGGTGTCGTCGCGGCCCTTATCGCGGGTCCCGCGGCGGCCGATGGCCACAAGGTCGAGATCGAGTTCGCGTATCCGTACTCCGGTCTGTTCAAAGAGACCTACGCCAAAATCATGAAAGAATTTAACAAGCAGCATCCGAACATCACGGTTAAATTCCGCGCTTCTTACGAAAATTACGAAGATGGCACCAACACCATCCTGCGCGAGGCGATCGCCGATAAATTGCCGGACGTGACCATGCAGGGTCTGAACCGCCAGGCGATACTGGTCGAAAAAGGCATCGCGCAATCGTTGGAACCGTTCATCGCGACCGAAGCCGATTTCGCCAAAGACGGTTATCACAAGGCGATGCTTGACCTGTCGACCTTCGACAAGCAGGTCTATGGCCTGCCGTTCTCGGTCTCGACCCCGATCGGCTACTACAACATGGACATCTTGAAAGCCGCCGGCATCTCGAAAATCCCGACCACCTGGGACGAGGTCATCACGGCCTGCGAAAAAATCAAAAAAACCGGCAAAGACGGCATGTTCTGGGGTTGGAACATCACCGGCAACTGGTTCATGCAAGCGCTGATGTGGTCGCAAGACGCCCCGATGATCAAAAACGCCAAGTTCAACTTGGACGGCGAAGCCGGTCTCAATGCGCTGAACCAAATGAAGAAGCTGTTCCGTGGGTGCGGCATGAAAAACTACTCCATCGCCGACGGTCAAACCGCCTTCAAATCCGGCAAAGTCGGCATGATGTTTTGGTCGACCTCCTCGGTCGGTTCGGTTGAGCGGGACAAAACCAAGGACTGGACCCTGCAAACCGCGCCGTTCCCGGGCATGCTTGGCATGAACGCGCCGAAAGCGCTGCCGGCCGGTGGTAACGCCGCCATGTTCGTGTCGACCTCCAAGGACGAGAAGCGTCGTCAAGCCGCGTGGACCTTCTTGAAGTTCATCACCTCCGGCCTGGGTGCCGCCGCGGTCGCCGAGACCACCGGTTATGTGCCGCCGATTAAAGCCGCCAACGAGATGATCGGCGACTTTTACGCCGCCAACCCGAACAAGCTGACCGCGGTCAAGCAATTGCCGTTGTTGTCGACGTGGTTCGCTTATCCGGGTGAAAATGGCCTGGCCATTACCAAAGTGATCTACGATGCCCAAGAGCGTATCGTGGTCGGCGACATCGACGATATGGAAGAACTGCAGGAAGAGCTCGTCGAGGAAGTCAACGCGCTGATGCCGAAAGGCTGATCCGCCAAGACCATCAAGCCCGGCCAAAGCGCGCATTGCTCGCTTCGGCCGGGCCGTCGCCGCCGGCGGTTTTTGATAAGGGGAGATGACCGATGAAATTTATCCATTTGACCGATCCGCATTTTATTCCGCCGGGCAAAACCCTTTATGGCCGTG
>NZLB01000187.1 GCA_002694075.1 Nisaea sp. | reverse complement strand
GTTGGCCCATCCCGAAGCTTGGCACACGGCCATCGACCGTTTAAGTGACGCCGTCGCCGCCTTTCAGCCGGATGTTTTGGTCGGCATCGAATCGCGTGGGTTTTTGGTCGCCGCGCCGCTCGCCCTGAAACTCGGCCTCGGCTTTCATATGGTGCGCAAAAAAGGCAAATTGCCCGGCGCCACCATCCCTTACACCTATGACCTGGAATATGGCACCGACACGGTCGAGGTGCAGGACGGCGCCATCGCGCCAGGTCAACGCGTGGTCATCCTGGACGATTTATTGGCCACCGGCGGCACCATGCGCGCGGCCGCCCATTTGATCGAGCGGGTCGGCGGCGTGGTCGCCGGCGGCGCTTGCATCATCGAGTTGAGTTTCCTCGGTGGGCGCGACCGGGTTGGTGTGCCGCTGGTTTCCCTGATCAGCTATGACAGCTAGCGCGGACGACGCCGATATCGACGGCGCGCGCGCTTGGCTGCGCGTCGTGGTGTCGCTGGCTTTGGCCACCATCGGTGGGATCGGCTTGTGGTCGGTGGTGGTGGTGCTGCCGGCGATCGAGGCCGAGTTCGACGTCGACCGCGGCACGGCGTCGGTCTCCTACATGGTGAATATGCTCGGTTTCGCCAGCGGCGGTTTAATTATGGGCCGCTTGGCCGACCGCTTCGGGGTGCGCGTGCCGGTGACTTTGGGTGCGCTGATGCTGGCCCTCGGCTACGGCGCGGCGGCGTTGGCGACCTCGTTCTGGCAGTTTATCGCGGCGCAGGCCCTGCTGATCGGCCTGTTGGGCAGTTCGGCCACCTTCGGCCCCTTGGTCGCCGATGTATCCTTGTGGTTTCAGCGTCGCCGGGGCATGGCGGTGGCGATCGTCGCCAGCGGCAATTACCTGGCCGGCACCTTGTGGCCGCCGATCCTGCAAATGGTGGTCGATAATTTCGGTTGGCGCGAGGCGCACGCCCTGGTGGCGGTGTTTGTCCTGATCACCATGATCCCTCTCACCTTGTTTCTGCGCCGGCCCTCGCCGGTTGTCGAGGGCGCCGCCGTCGGCGTCAGCGCGCTGACTTTAACGGTCGCCCGCCGTCGCGCGCTGATGGCGATGCTGGTGGTTGCCGGGCTGGCCTGTTGCGTGGCGATGTCGATGCCGCAAGTGCATATCGTCGCCTATTGCGTCGACCTTGGCTTCGGCGCGGCGCGCGGCGCCGAGATGTTATCGGTGATGCTGGGTTTCGGGATTGTCAGCCGCCTCGCCTCCGGCTGGATCGCCGACCGCATCGGCGGGGTCGGCACCTTGCTCTTGGGCTCGTGTCTGCAATGCCTGGCCCTCGCCCTGTACCTGCCCTTCGACGGGTTGGTGTCGCTATATGTGGTGTCGGCCTTGTTCGGCCTTTCGCAGGGCGGGATCGTGCCCAGCTACGCTTTGGTGGTGCGCGAGTTTTTCCCGGCGCGCGACGCGGGCACCAAGATCAGCCTGGTGTTGATGGCGACAATTTTCGGAATGGCCCTGGGTGGCTGGGTGTCCGGCGAGATTTACGATTTGACCGGCTCCTATCAAGCGGCCTTTCTCAACGGCATTGTCTGGAACTTGCTGAACATGGCCATCGCCGGCTATCTCTTATTCGACCGCCGGCGCCCGGCCTTGGCCCATTAGTCGCTGGCCCATTAGTCGCCGGTGACACGGACCACCGTGCGGCCGCGCAGCTGGCCCTTGAGGATGGCCGCGCCGAGGGCCGGTAAGTCATGCCAGTCGCGCATCTCGGTCATGGCGTCCAAACGATCGGTCGGCAAAATTTCCGACAGCCGGTCCCACACCCGCTGCCGGCGCGGCGCCGGGCACATCACGGAATCGATCCCCAACAGCGACACCCCCCGCAACAGGAAGGGCAAAACAGTGGTTTTCAAACCACTGCCGCCGGCCAGGCCAACCGCCGCCACCGCCCCGCCATAGCGCACCTGGGTCAGGAGATTGGCCAAGGTATCGCCGCCGACATTGTCGATGGCCGCGGCGAAACGCTCGCGCGCCAGAGGCCGGCTCGGCGCTTCGGCCAGTTCGGCCCGGTCGATAAAGCCCGCGGCGCCCAATTCGGTCAGGTATTCATGGGTCTCGGGCCGGCCGGTGGCGGCCACCACCTGATAGCCCATTTGGCCGAGCAGGGTGGTCGCCACACTGCCGACGCCGCCGGCGGCGCCGGTCACCAAAACCTCGCCCGCCGCCGGCGTCAAACCGGCCGCCTCCAGCGTGTCAATCGCCAGCATGGCGGTGAAGCCGGCGGTGCCAACGGCCATCGCCCGGGTCAGGCTCAGCGGCGCCGGCAGTTTGATCAGCCAATCGCCCTTGACCCGCGCCCGTTCGGCGTACCCGCCCCAATGCACTTCGCCAACCCGCCAACCGGTCAACACCACCGGGTCGCCGACCGAAAAGCCGGGATGTTCGCTGGCCTCGACCACGCCGGAAAAATCGATGCCGGGGATATGCGGGTAATCACGCACCAATCGGCCGAGCCCGCCAAGGACCATGCCATCCTTGTAATTGACCGTCGAATAGGCGACACGCACCGTCACGTCGCCCGCCGGCAAGGCGTCGTCGTTGACGGTTTCGAAGGCGGCGGAAATCTGTTCGTCCTGTTGGCGCAGGACCAATGCCATGAAAGCGGTGGTGGCGGTCATGGCCCCTCTCCCCCGTTCCTCATCCCTTGTTTCTTATCCCCCGAGGGGGTTCGGACCGGCGGGGATGACGCCCGCCGGCCGATGGTCGACGCGTCTTACTTGATCGGCTCGAGGATCGACACGTAGTTGGCGACGGCGGCGCCGCCCATGTTGAAAATCCCGCCCAATTTGGCGCCCGGCACCTGCATGTCGCCAGCCTCGCCGCGCACCTGCATGGCGGTCAACACATGCATCGAGACGCCGGTGGCGCCAATCGGATGGCCCTTGGCTTTCAGCCCGCCCGAGGGATTGATCGGCAATTTGCCGTCCTTTTGGGTCCAGCCCTCGGCGATGGCGGTGGCGCCCTCACCCGGCGCGGTCAGGCCCATCGCCTCATATTCGATCAACTCGGCGATGGTGAAACAGTCGTGAGTCTCAACGAAATCCAAATCGTCGAGGGTCAAGCCGGCGCTGCCCAGCGCCTGCCGCCAGGCTTGCTGGCAGCCCTCGAATTGAATGATGTCGCGCTTGGACAGCGGCAGGTAGTCGTTGACATGGGCGCGCGCACGGATCGCCACCGCCTTGTCCATCGACAGGGCGGTTTCGACATCGGCGACGACCACGGCGGCGGCGCCGTCGGAGACCAGCGAGCAATCGGTGCGTTTCAGCGGGCCGGCGACCACCGGGTTTTTGTCGGATTCATTACGGCAAAACTCAAAGCCGACATCCTTGCGCATTTGCGCCCACGGATTGGCGCAGCCGTTTTTGTGGTTTTTGGCGGCGATCATCGCCAAGGCGTCCGATTGGTCGCCATAGCGCTGGTAATATTGCTGGGCAATTTTGCCGAAGACTCCGGCGAACCCGCCTTCGGTGTCGCCTTCCTCTTTCAGATAGCTGGCGGTCAGCAAGGTCTCGCCGATCTCGGCGCCGCGCAGGGCGGTCATTTTCTCGACCCCGACCACCAGCACCAGGCGGCCGCGTTTGGCCTCGATGTAATTGGCCGCTTGATGGACCGCCGCCGAGCCGGTGGCGCAGGCGTTTTCCACCCGCGTCGAGGGCTTGAAGCGAAACTTGTCGGAGGCTTGGAAAACCAGGCTGGAGGTGAACTCCTGGCGCTCGAAGCGGCCGAACTGACCGACATAGATGGCGTCGATATCGGCCGGCCCGACGCCGGCGTCGGCCATCGCCTCGGTGGCCACCTGAATGATCATCGCCTCGGCGTCATGGTCGTCATGCTTGCCGAAGGGAAAATGGGAATAACCAACAATGCACGCGGTCATTTGCCTCTCCTGCCATGGGATGTTTCGTAATTGGCGTCGCGCCGAGCCTAGCAGGCCAGGCGGCGGCGGCGAAAGCCTTAAAGCGCCGCCAGCAGCCGGTCGCACCAGGCGATGCGGCCGCCGACCTGGTCGATTTCCATCTCGATCCAGGCGTCGAGCCGACCCGACTGCCATTCGTCATGGCCGGCCAGGTCGCGCAGGCGGGCCAACTCGCCCTCATACATGGCGCGCAATTGCTCTAGCTGGTCACGCTGGGCGTCGGCGTCGAGGACCTCGATAAAGCGCAGTTTCAGCGCCACCACCAGCTTGTTCATGTCCGAGACGCCGGGCCGCACGCTGGACGTCATATAGTCGCGTAGCGCGTCTTCGCCGGCCGCCGTCAGGACCAGGCGCGCCGCTGCGCCATCGGCGATCAAGCCCTCGAATTTCAGCAATTCAATGGAGGTGCCGAGCAGATCCAGGGACGGGCCGACGATGCGGGCGGCGAATTGACGAACCTCGCGGGCGAGATCGCCATAAGCCATCGGCGCCCGCCACAGCGCGCCAAGGGCGGCCATGCGGATCGCCTCCTTGGGGATCAGGGAATTGTCGCGATACATGTCCCGGGCCAGTCCACTCTGCGTCAAAACGTAGCGACAGCATGGGCCGGAACGGCGGCCATGTCTAGTCCCCGGGTGTCTTCGCTCCAAACGTGGCGGCCTTGTCCAGGCCGCGCTAGTTCCGCCCCACGCGCAACAGGTCGTCGATCACCCGTTCGAGATCGGCCAGCGACCGGCAGGTGCGCGCGACATGGCAGAACGGCCGGTAGCGCGGCATTTCGGAATCGCCAAGGCCCCAGAAATTCTCCGGCTCGGTGTTTAGCCAGACCACCCGGCGGGCGCGGTCATGGAGCGCGCGGAACCGGTCGATGCGCGGGTCGCCGTAGTTGGAGCGACCGTCGCCCAGCATGATCACCGTGGTGCGGCGGTCGATGACGCCGAGGTGATGATCCGTCAAATCGACCAGCGCCTGGCCATAATCGGTCGGCCGAAAACCGACCGCCGCCAGGATTTGCGGGATCGCTTCCTCGATCGGGTGGTCGTCGAGAATCGCGCCGACATCCATCAAGTGGGAGGAAAAGGCAAAAGCGTGGACGTCATCGACCACGTCGCGCAGTTGATAGAGGAACATCAGCAAAAATCGCGCGGCGGTGGCCACCGATTGCGAGACATCGCAAACCGCGACGATTTTCGGCCGAGTGATTTTGCGCTGTTTCCAAATCACCTCGAACGGCACCGCGTCATGGGCCATGTTGACCCGCAGGGTGCGGCGAATGTCGAGCCGGCCGCGGCGCGCCCGGCGCTGGCGCCGGCTGTGCCGGGCGACCAGTTTGCGGGCCATTTGGCGGACCAGGTTCTGTGCCCGGTCCATGTCGTGGCGGTCGATCCGGCCAAGCGCGCGGGTTTCCAAATAGGCGTCGCGTAAACGCTCGCCGGCGGCCCGGCCATAAAGTTCGTACTGGCGCTCGACGAAGGCGCGGCCGTCGGCCAGCAATTGTCGGCGGCCGGCGTTGAGCGCCTCGGCCGCGGCCGCCTCGCCGGCGGCGTCAAGGGCGGCGATGCGCCGCTCCAGTTCGCGCAGGCCCATGGCGTCGAGCATGCGCCGACCGAGTACGCCGCGCTGCATGAAAGAGCGGATGTCGCCAACCCCGACGGCCGCCGCCGCCGCCTCCATCGCCGCCGCCAGGCCGGCCTGGTCGCCGGCCATCAACATGTCGGCGAGATCCGCCGGCGCGCGCCCGTCACCCGCGTCACCGGCGTCGCCGTCGGCGGCGCTTTCGGGCGTCGCCCCCGCCGGGACCGGGTCATTAGCCGTTTCAGCCGCCGCGTCGTCCGGGGCGGCCGGCAGGTCGCGGCTGAAGAAGCGCTCGAAAACATCGTCGAAGCGGGTTTTCTCATCGGCGCTTTTGGCCAGGGTGACGGCCAGGGCGTCCTTGGTTACCGCGCGGTCCTGAAAGCCCAGCAAGCCGACCACGCGGTGGGCGTCCAAGGTTTCGGCGACCGATACCCGCACCTCGGCGTCGCGCAGGGCGCGGATGAAATCCTCCAGCGGGCGAGTCGCCATCGGGCGGCTCAGTCGGCCGCCTCGGCGGCGCGCAAAAGGTCGGTCATCTGGCTCTCGGCGTGGTCGATATCGGCCTCGAATTTGAGCAGCACATTGAGCGTGTCGCGCACCAGGGCGCGGTCGATTTGCGCGCCATGCAGCAGGACGATGGCCCGCGCCCAATCCAAGGTCTCGCTGATCGACGGCAGTTTTTTCAAATCAAGCGCGCGCAGGGCTTGCACGAAAGCGACCACTTGGCGGGTCAAGCGGGCGTCGATGCCGGGCACGCGGGCGGTCACAATCGCCGCCTCCAGGCGCGCGTCGGGCAATGGGATATGCAGGTGCAGGCAACGCCGCTTCAAGGCGTCGCTCATGTCGCGGGTGTTGTTGGAGGTCAGGAACACCAAGGGCGGGCGGGCCGCCGTGATGGTGCCGATTTCCGGAATGGTGACTTGAAAGGCGGAAAGGATTTCGAGCAAAAACGCCTCAAACTCCTCATTCGCCTTGTCGACCTCGTCGATCAGCAAGACCGCGCCTTCCGGCTCGCGCAGGGCTTGCAGCAAGGGCCGCGGCTCCAAGAATTGCTCGGAGAAAAACATGTCCGAGAAATTGGCCAAACGGCCGAGCGCGTCGGTCAAATCGCCGGTTTCCCCCAAAACCTCGTTAATCTTGTCCTTGAGCAATTGGGTGTACAGCAATTGCTTGCCATATTTCCATTCGTAGAGGGCCTTGGATTCGTCCAGGCCCTCATAACATTGCATGCGGATCAGCGGCAGCGACAGCCAGCGTGCGGTCGACAGCGCGAGCTCGGTCTTGCCGACCCCGGCCGACCCTTCGACCAAAACCGGTTTGCCCAAATCGCGGGCCAGCAACAGGGCGGTGGCGATGGGCCGCGAGGCGATGTAATCGACCGCCGCCAAACCGGCGGTGATGGTCTCGACCGAAGCCGTGGGCGCGGGAAGGTCGGCGGGCATGGAACGTCCGGGTTAGGGCGGTGAATGACGCCGGCAGCATATCCGAGGCGGTGGCCGCCGCAAAGACTCCGTGGCGCAATAGTGTCGCGGCCGCCGCGCGGCGGCGGATCAGACGGTCTATAAGCCGGGTTCTGTTCGGGCGGCGAACCGCCGTCGATGGCCATTCCTCTGGGACGGTCGTTACCGACCGCCTCGCGCGACCGACCCGGACGACTGACGCGAAAACCCGCTCGCACGCGTGGCCGAGGCCACCGTGCCGGCCGTCCCTACATGGTCTTGCTCCCGGTGGGGTTTACCGTGCCGGGCTCGTTACCGCGCCCGCGGTGCGCTCTTACCGCACCCTTTCACCCTTACCCGCGGCGCGGCCGAGGCCTTGGCGCGGGCGGTTTGCTTTCTGTGGCACTTTCCCTGGGGTCGCCCCCGCCGGGCGTTACCCGGCACCGTGTTTCCGTGGAGCCCGGACTTTCCTCCAGCGCCAAAACGCCAGCGGCCATCCGACCATCTGATCCGCCGCCATTACTGGCGCCTGGTGCTTGCGCCGTCAAGAGGGACGGTGACGCTTGCCGCCGGTCGCCGGGCCGGCCATGATGGGAGCGGCAACAGCAGGAGGTTCGCCATGCACGCTTTGATCGACAACCTGGCCGGTAATCACGCTGAGATGACGGCCATTCGGCGCGATATTCACGCCCATCCCGAACTCGGTTTCGAGGAGCATCGAACCTCCAACCTGGTCGCCGAAAAATTGACCGATTGGGGCATCGAGGTGACCCGCGGCATTGGCCAAACCGGGTTGGTTGGCACCTTGCGGGTCGGCAACGACCCGCGCTCGGTCGGCTTGCGCGCCGATATGGACGCCTTACCCATCGTCGAGGCCAACACCTTCGAGCATTGCTCGCGCCACCCCGGCGTGATGCACGCCTGTGGCCATGACGGGCACACCGCCATGCTGTTGGGCGCCGCCCGTTATCTCGCCGAAACCCGTAATTTCGAAGGCTGCGTGCATTTCATTTTCCAGCCGGCCGAGGAAGGCATCGGCGGTGCCCGGGCGATGGTCAACGACGGTTTGTTCGAGAAATTCCCCTGCGACAGCATTTTCGGCATGCATAACCGGCCAGGCATGGACATCGGCAATTTCGCCATTCGCCCCGGCGCGATGATGGCCGGCGGCGCGCTTTTCGACATCACCGTGACCGGTGTCGGCGCCCATGGCGCGCGGCCGGAATCGGGGGTTGACCCGGTGGTCGTCGCGGCCCAGATCGTGACCGCCTGCCAGACCATCGTGTCGCGCAACATCAGCCCGCGCGACACGGCGGTTCTGTCATTCACCCAAATACACGGCGGCGACGCCTATAACGTGATCCCCCAATCGGCTCGCATCATGGGCACCGCGCGCGCCTTCTCGATGGCGGTGATGGGCATGATCGAGGACAATATGCGGCGCATGGCCGAAAGCATCGCCGCCGGTTTTGGCGCCACCGCCGAACTGGATTTCCGGCTGGAGTTTATGCCGACCGTCAATAACGCGACGGAAACGCTTTTCGCCATTGAATGCGCCCGCGATTTGGTCGGCGGTGACAACGTCAATGAAGAGATCCCTTTGGTGATGGCCTCGGAGGATTTTTCCTACATGCTCAATGAGCGGCCTGGCGCTTATATCTTTGTCGGCAATGGCGCCGGCGAAGGCGGCTGCGAGGTGCATAACCCCGGCTATGACTTCAATGACCAGGCGCTACCGTTCGGCGCCGCCTATTTCGTCAACGTGGTGGAGAAAAAGCTGGCCCGCCGCTAACCCGCGGTTATATCGCCGCTACACCGACGCGGCGGCCGCCACGGCCGCCAGCAAACCGCCGGTCTCGTCATCCAGCACGCCGTCGACAAGGGCCGGCCGCCAATGGCGTTGAAAAGCGCCAAGAGCGTCCGCGAAGCAGGTGCGCCGACGGTCCGGGTCATAGCCGATGGTGGTCAGGTGGCTTTCGGCCTCGGCCACCGTGAGCGGGCGCGGCCGCGCCGCACGCGGCCAGAGGCCGAGGCCGGCGGCCGCAAGGGCCGCCCAGTCGAATAGGGCTCCCGGGTCTTGCTTGCGCGCCGGCGCCACGTCGCTATGGCCGATCACGCCGGCCGGCGGGATCGGGTGGCGGCGGGTCAGGTCCCCGGCGAGGGCGATCAAGCTGGCCATTTGGGCGGGCGGAAACGGCGCCGGCCCATGGCTGTGGCCGGGGTTGTCCAATTCGATGCCAATGGAGCGTGAATTGACGTCCGTGACCCCGCCCCAATAAGCGACGCCGGCGTGCCAGGCGCGCTGGCCCTCGGCCACCAATTGGAAAATTCGGCCATCGGCGGCGATCAGGTAGTGGGCGCTGACCGCGCGCGCCGGATCGGTGAGAATCGCCAAGGCCTCGTCCAGCGTCGGCAGGTCGGTGTAATGCAGCACCAAAAGATCGATCGGCGCGTCCCGCCGGGCGCCATAATTTGGCGAGGGATGGTCGATCACGGTGGGCGCGGCGGCACTCATTGGGCCGCGCGCGGTTGCGGCGCGAACATCACCACCGCCACCCCGGCGAGGGTCAGCAGGCCGGCGATCGCCCGCAGCCAGGTCAAAGGTTCATCCAAAATCCAGACCGCCGCGGCGACGCCGATCACCGGGATCGCCAAGGTGATCGGCGTGACCCGACTGACCGGATGGCGGCGCAGCAGATAGGACATACCGCCCCAGCCGACCACGGTGCCGCCCAGGGCGAGGAAGATGACGGTGCCCCAGCCGCGCCAGCCGGCCTCGGCGATGGCGGTGAGCTGGCCGGTTTCAAAAACAGCGGTGGCGACGACGACCTGTGGGATGGCCAGGACCGCGACCCAGGCGTTCAATTGAAACACCCCGATATCGGTAAGGCGCTTGATCAGCAGCGAGGCGACCGCCCAGGCGAAGGCGCTGGCCACCAGCATGGCGATATGGATCAACGAGCTTTCATCCGTCGGCGCGCCGGCCAGCAGCGCGATGCCGGCGAAGGCGAGGGCCAAGCCCGCCAATCGGGCGAAGGTCATTCGCTCGCCCAGGATTAGGATCGCCAGAATTACGGCGAACGGCGCTTGGGCCTGCATGACAATCGAGGAGACCGCCGCGTCAACGCCGGCGATGCCGCCGAACATTAGGGGAAAGTGAAAGCCCCCGAGGGCGATGGCGATCAGCGCGACCAAGCCAAATCGCCCGCGCGGCCAGCGCAGGGCCGGCGCCAGGACGATCACCGTCAAGGCGTAGCGCAGGCCGATCATGGTCAGGGGCGGTAGCTCGGCCATGCCGATTTTAGCGATTGGGAAGTTCAACCCCCAACACAGCAGAACGCCGAGCCCCGCGGCAATGTCCAGCGGCTTCACGCCAAGCTCTCCCGGCCCAGAGCCTCGCGCCGCATTTCCAGTTCCAGCCAGCGCTCCTCGCCGGCGGCGTGCTCGGCCTCGGCCGCGCTCAGCCGCGTCGTCGCGCGTTCGAAATTAAGCGGATCGCGGCTAAAAAAATCGGGATCGGCGAGAAGTTTTCGGAGCTTGACCATATCGTCTTCAAGTTCCGCAAGGCGGGCCGGCAACTGTTCCAGTTCGCGAGTCTCTTTGAAACTGAGTTTGGTGGCCTTGGTTTTGGGCCGCGCGGCCGGTTTTGGCGCCGGCGTCTTGCGCCGTGTCGGGGCCGCCGCCGGGGCCGGGCGTTGGCGCAGATAGTCGTCATACCCGCCGGCGTATTCGTCGATCACCCCATCGCCTTCGACGGCCACCACCGAGGTCACCACCCGGTCGAGAAAGTCACGGTCATGGCTGACCAGCAGGATGGTGCCGTCGTAACGCGCCAACTCATCCTGCAAGAGGTCCAAGGTTTCAATATCGAGGTCATTGGTCGGCTCATCGAGGACCAGCAGATTATGGGTGGCGGCGAATAACTTGGCCATTAGCAGGCGGTTGCGTTCGCCGCCCGACAAGGTTTTGACCTTGGCCGTGATCTGCCGGTCGCGGAACAAAAAGTCACGCAAATAGGAGGCCACATGGCGCGGCCGGTCGCGCACATAGACGGTGTCGCCGCCGCCCGGGCAAAGCGTGCTCCACAGGGTGTCGTCGGGGTTAAGGCTTTCGCGCTTTTGGTCGAAATAAACGGTCTCAACCCCAAAGCCGATGCGCACCCGGCCACGGTCGGGCTTGTCCTGGCCGATTAACATTTTCAGCAGGCTGGTCTTGCCGGCGCCATTGCGGCCGATCAAGCCAATGCGGTCGCCGCGGCGGACGGTCAGCGAGAACTGATCGGCGATGATTTTTTCGCCGCCGTCAGGCGCCGCGAAGCGCCGCGAAATGGCGTTGGCCTCAATCACCAGGGCGCCGCCGCTGTCGGCGCGGCCGACGTCCAGATTGACCAGACCTGGCCGTTTCAACCGCTCGGCCTTGTCGCGGCGGAGCGCCAACAGGCGCGTCACGCGTCCCTCGTTGCGTTTGCGTCGGGCGGTCAGCCCTTCGCGCAGCCAGCGCGTCTCTTCGGCGATTTTGCGGTTTAATTTGTGCTGTTGGCTTTCCTCGTCGGCGAGGATTTTGTCGGCCCATTCGGTGAAGCCGGGAAAGCCGCTGGGGCGCCGGTAAATGCGCCCGCGCTCGATCCAATAGGTGCGGTTGGTGAGTCGGCTTAAGAACGTC
>NZLB01000186.1 GCA_002694075.1 Nisaea sp. | reverse complement strand
GCTCGGCAGCGGTGCCGCGACCAGCAATAGGCGGCGCACCAGATCGTTGACGGCGGCGCTGTCGGTCGGCTGGGGTAGGGCGTCGATCATACGCTGGGCGGCCGCCGGCGAGGTGCCGGTCCAGGGGGTGGCGTCGAGGGCCGCCTCGGTCGGGGTGAGGGTGCCAAGGGAGGCGAGGCCTGGACTGTCCAGTTGTTGGAATTGCATCGCCGGGGGCGGGGCTGGCGTTTTCGCCGGATCGACTTCGGTCGCCGCCGGCGGCGTCCTATTCTCGGTCGCGGGGGTTTTGGCCGTTGGCACCGGCCGTTTGTTCAGCGGCAGGGGCTCGGCGCCCTCGGCCGGACCGCTCAAGGCCAGGGCCAGCGCCCCGACCACCAGAAGCGACGCCGGCCGCCTATTTAAAGCGATCATGGGAAATGACCTTTTCGACCATCCGCTTTGGCGCCGGAATTTCCCAAGTTGTTAGAAAAAAACCGCCGCCCGCGACAATCAGCGCGAGGCACCCAAGGACAATCAAATATTTTCGCATGGCGCCTTTCCGATTGTGGTCTTGTGGCGGATGTCATGTTCGGCGATGTCGTGCCTAGCCGTCCGAAACAACGATATGGTAAGATTGAAATATGGCAACAATGGGAAAATCTACCGCCCCCGCCCGCGGTATTCAATCTTTGCCGCCGCCCGTGAGCCGGGGGCGACGATGGCCTGTCGCATCGGCGACCGGCGGCCGGCGAGGCGGTTGGCGATGAACGATGGGGCCACCGCCGGCACCGCCGCTTCCAACGCGCCGCGCCCGGGACCGAACCGCACGGTTGCGCTTATCGGCCTGATGGGGGCCGGTAAAAGCGCCGTCGGCAAGCGCCTGGCCAAGCGTTTGGCGCGCGCCTTCACCGACGCCGACTATGAGATCGAGCGGGCGGCGGGCTGTTCGATCGCCGATTTTTTTCAGCGCTATGGCGAGGGTGAATTTCGCCGCGGCGAAGAGCGAGTCATCGCCCGCCTGTTGGAGGGGCCGCCGATTGTTCTGGCGACCGGCGGTGGCGCCTTTATGTCGGCGGTGACGCGGGCCAATTTGGCGGCCCGCGCGGTGACGGTCTGGCTGCGCGCCGACCTGGAGTTGTTATTCCAACGAGTCGCGCGGCGCAGCCATCGCCCACTGCTTAACACCGCCGACCCGAGGGCCACGTTAAAAAGTTTGATGGATCACCGTTACCCGGTTTATGGCATGGCCGACATCGTCGTCGACAGCGCCAATGTGGCGGTTGAGGAAACCACCGCGGCGGTTGAGCGGGCCCTCGCCGACTTTTGGGCGGCGCCCAAAACCACGGGAGGAAAGACACGGTCATGAACGCGGCGGATATGGAAGACTCGCGCCAGGTGCTGCGCGTGGAGTTGGGCGCGCGCGGTTATGACATCCACATCGGCGCCGGTTTAATCGCGGCGGCCGACGATTTACTCGCCGATTGCCTTGGCACGGGCACGGTGTTCATCGTCACCGACGACATCGTGGCCAGCCATTATCTGGCCCCCCTGCAGGACGCCTTGGGCAGATTGGGCCGGCACGCCCATCCGCTGATTCTACCGGCCGGCGAGGCGACCAAGTCGTTCACACAGTGGCAAGAACTTTGCGAATCCATGCTTGCCATCGGCGCCGAGCGGGGCAGCACAATCATCGCCCTCGGTGGCGGTGTGATTGGTGACCTGGCCGGTTTCGCCGCCGCCACCCTGCTGCGTGGCGTCGATTTCGTGCAGATTCCGACCACCCTTCTGGCCCAGGTCGACAGTTCGGTGGGCGGCAAGACGGCGATCAACACCGGCCATGGCAAAAACCTGGTCGGCGCCTTTTACCAGCCCAAGCGGGTGTTGATCGACACCGCCGCCTTGGACAGCTTGCCGCCGCGCGAATTAAGCGCCGGCTATGCCGAGACCGTCAAATACGGGCTGATCGGCGATGCCGGCTTTTTTGAATGGTTGGAACGCCATGGCCAGGACTTGCTGGCCGGCGACCCGGCCGCGCGGCGCCACGCGATCGCTGTGAGTTGCGCCGCCAAGGCCGCCACGGTACGCGCCGATGAACGTGAAAAAGGCCAGCGCGCCCTGCTCAACTTCGGGCATACCTTCGCTCATGCGTTCGAGGCCGAGGCCGGTTATGACGGCGGCGTGCTGCATGGCGAGGCGGTTGCCGCCGGCATGCTCATGGCGCTGGAATTATCGCGTAGCGCCGGGCTCTGCGACGGCCAGGACGTGGCCCGCGTGCGCGCCCATTTCGCCGCCGTCGGCCTGCCCGACGGGCCGCGCGCCCTGGGCGGCGGCGGGTGGTCGGCCGAGGCCCTTTACCGTCACATGTTGAAGGATAAAAAAGTCGCCGCCGGACGCATTACCTTCGTCCTCGCCACCGCCATTGGCGAGGCCATGTTGTCTGACGCGATCAGCCGCGAGGCGGTGATCGAGGTGTTGGCGGCGGCCTTGGACAGCGCCCCATGACCGACGACCTGTGGGCCTGGGCCGCCGACCTGACGGTCGAGGTGGCGATCACCGCCGGCTGCATTTTTTTGCTGCTTTTGCTGTCGGCGCTTTTGTCGGGTTCGGAAACCGCGCTGACCGCGGCGTCGCGGGCGCGCATCCACCAATTGGCGCGCGGCGGCAACGCCCGGGCGCGATCGGTGGAAGACTTGCGCGACAACCCTGGCGCCCTCATTGGGGCGATCTTGATTGGCAATAATATCGCCAATATTTTGGCATCGGTGCTGACCACCAGCGTTTTGATTGGCTTGTTCGGCGAGGCCGGGGTGGTTTACGCGACCGTGGTGATGACCGTTCTGGTGATCATCTTCGCTGAAATCCTGCCCAAGACCTATGCCATCAATCGCGCCGAACGGGCCGCCCTGGCGGTGGCCCCGGCGATCCGCGCGTTGGTCTGGGTGCTGGGGCCGATCAACCGGGTCACCTCGCATGTGGTGCGCGGTGTTTTGAGCCTGTTCGGTGTGCGCGTCTCCGCCGGCCTCGGCAACGAGGAAAGCGAAGAGGAACTGCGCGGCATGATCGAGCTCCATGAGGGCCCCGACGCCGACGCCGAACAGGAACGCCAAATGCTGCGCAGCATCCTCGACCTTGGCGATGTCTGGGTCGAGGACGTGATGACTCACCGCAGTGATGTCGTCATGCTGGACGCCGACCAATCGGTTGGCATGCTGATTCAAGCGGTCATTGAAAGTCCTTACACCCGTCTGCCGCTGTGGCGGGAAAACCAAGACGAAATCGTTGGCGTGTTGCACGCCAAGAGCTTGCTGCGGGCACTACGCGATAAAAGCGACGCGGAAATCGCCGAACTGTCGATCGACGATTTGACCAATCAACCATGGTTCGTGCCGGAAACCACGAGTTTGCTCGACCAATTGCAAGCCTTTCGCGACCGGCGCGAGCATTTCGCGGTGGTGATCGATGAGTATGGCGCCTTCATGGGGATCGTCACGCTGGAGGATATCATCGAGGAGATCGTCGGCGATATCGCCGACGAGCACGATATCGCCGTCGACGGGGTGCGGCCGCAGGGCGACGGCGGCTTGCTGGTCGACGGTGAGGTGACGATCCGCGACCTCAACCGCGAATTCGGCTGGGATTTGCCGGATGAGGCGGCCTCGACCATCGCTGGCCTGGTGCTCCATGAATCCCGGCGGATTCCCGAGACCGGTCAGGAATTCCAATTTCACGGCATTCATTTCAAAATCTTGCGGCGCGCCGGCAACCGCATCACGCAAATGCGTTTGACCCAGCCGCGTGCCAACGCGGACACTGCGTCGCCGCGCGACAACGCGCAAAGCGCGTAAAAAATTCCGTCACCTCACGCATCGCGTTATATTTGTCGGTCAAACACCGGCAACGAGGGGAGGCGGCGGTGGAGCAACGACGAATACCTGACATCATTGGCCCACAAACCTTGGTCACGCTGACGCCGCGCGATTGCGCGCATGACGCCGCACAGTTGATGACGACGCATCGGATTAGCGCGATCCTAGTGGTCGAAGGCGATTGCTTGGTTGGCATCTGCACCGAGCGTGACATTGTCACCCGGGTGGTCGCCGCCGACCGCAACCCGCCAACCACCCCGTTGGCGGCGGTGATGACCGCCGATCCCGATTGCGTGACCCCCGACGCCACCTTGGCCGAAGCTTGGGATCGCATGTCGCGGGGCGGTTATCGCCATTTGCCGGTGGTCGCTGACGGCTCCGCCGTCGGGATCGTCTCGGTGCGTGATTTGCACGCGGCGGTGATGGCCGGCTTGCAGGCCGATTTGGAGGAACGCGACGCGTTCATCGCCGGGATTGGCCCGGGTGGGCTGAATTAAGCGAGGGGCCGGTTTGGCGGCGGTTGACCGATCCGGTGAGCGCGGTATTTTCCATTGCCCCACCGTCGCCGCGAGAAACCCTCATGCCGCTCAGCCCCGCCACCGGTCGCGAACCGATCCATACCCGTAAAGTGACCTGCGAGGCCTATCATCGCGCCGATGACCTGATCGATATAGAGGGGCATTTGACGGACGTTAAAAACTACCCCGTGCCCAACACCTGGCGCGGCGAACTGGCGCCCGGCACGCCGATTCATGACATGTGGCTACGCCTGACCATCGATCATGACTTTGTGATCCAGGATGTCGAGGCGGTGACCGACGCCAGTCCATTTCAGATTTGTCCGGCGGTGACCGTCAATTTCCAGCGCTTAAAGGGGGTGCGGATCGGTCCCGGTTGGCGCAAGGTGGTTCACCAAAAGCTCGGCGGGGTCGAGGGCTGCACCCATTTGGTTGAATTACTCGGGCCGATGGCGACGACCGCCTATCAGGCGACCTGGGGCCTTAAAGCGCGCAAACGTAGGAACCAGAAACGGCGCGCCCAAGACGAACAGGTTGGCGATCAGCCACCGCGTTTGTTGAACACTTGCTGGGCCTATTCCGATGCCGGCGAGGTGGTGCGCGAGCATTACCCCGATTTCTACCGTGGCCCGGCGCCGGTTAAATCGGCCTGAGGTCACAGGCGCCTAAAGCATTGGGTCGGTAAGTAAACGCGTGGTTCGCGCCAGCAGGGTCAGCCGCGCCGGGGCGACCGCGCCACTGCCGACCATCAGATGGCCGACCCATTCCTTGTAGTACAGCATAGTGAATGTGCGCATGGCGGAAGTGAGACTGCCGTTGCGCGGTAGTTTGTGGACCAGGGTGCACAGGGCGTTGATCGATTGGCTTTCAAACCCGGCGATATCTTCCAAAGCGCGCCACACCTCGAGCTCCAATCGCATGCTGGTGCGATGGCCGTTGACATAAATATTCCGGCTGATCAGCGACGTCACGGTAAGCCCCATCGGCTGGCAAACCGGCGATAAACCTTGCCTTCTCCGCGCCCAATCAGCCGAGAGGTGTCAGGAACATCACCTT
>NZLB01000185.1 GCA_002694075.1 Nisaea sp. | reverse complement strand
CTGCGCCAGCGCTTGTTGTTCGTCAATATCGCCGCCGTGCCGATTTTGGTCGCGGTGCTGGCCTTGGTTCTCGCGCTGGTGCGCCGCCAACGACGGCGGCGCCCGGTGCTGACGTAGGGGAGCGCCATGACCGCCAATCGTCATCTGGCCATTTTGTGCGCGATCACCCTGGTGGTGGTGGTGGCCGCCGGTTTCGCCACCTTGCAGCGGCGGGCCCTGACCGTTGACCCACCGCCGGCGGCCCGCATGTTCCCCAACCTCGCCGAACGGTTCGGCGATATCGCCGAGGTGACGGTGGCGCGCGCCACCGATCACGCCTTTAAAACCGTCACCATGCGCCGCGACGGAGAGGCGTGGGGGGTGGTTGAACGGGATAATTACCCCGTCGACGGCAATATCCTGCGCCGCCTGTTGGTCGCTTTGGACCAGCTCAAGGTGCTGGAAGCGAAGACTCGCGACCCCAAGCGTTTCGAGCGGATCGACCTGCGCGATTTGTCGACCCCCGGCGCGCGCGGCGGCCAGGTGGTGGTGCGCGACAGTCAAGGCGAGGTCGTCTTTGACGCCATCATCGGCAAGCGGCGGGCCAATCTGGCCGGCGGCCCGGCGCGTGTCTACGTGCGCAGATCCGGCGAGCAACAGACCTGGCTGGCCGAGGGCGACCTGGACCTGCGCACCGGTCCGGTCGACTGGTTGAACCGCGAAATCACCAACATCCCGGCCGACGACACCGCGCGGGCGCGCCTGACCGCGCCCGACGGTGCCGTTTTGGACATCGTCCACGACGACAAGCTCACCACCAAATTCCGGTTCACCAATATCCCGGACACGGTCACCCTGGTGTCGGAATATGCCGCCAAGAACATCGCCGCGGTGCTGGAGTTCAATACCTTCAAAGATGTGCGCAAGGCCGCCGGTTTGGTCTTCACCGACACCGGCCAGGCCGAGTTTTGGACCAAAAACGGTCTTTACACGCGCGTCGATTTCGCCCGCGACGGCGATAAGTTTTGGACGCGCTTCGCCTTCCGTGCCGGCGATGGCGCCGACGCGGCGGCGCGCACGCTGGCCGGGCAATTGACCGCGCGGAATGCTGGCTGGGCCTATCTCTTACCGGATGTGCGTATCCAGCGTCTGCGGGACACCCGCCAAAGCGTCAGCATGCCCGACAAAAAAACCGGCGCCAGGCAATAAGCCCGACGCCGGTCGGTAGCAGAGGCGATCGGCTATCGCCGTTTGGCTTAGGCGGCGGTGCGCACGCCGGCGGCCTTGACCCCGTCGTCGACGAAATCTTCAAACTGCTTGAAGTTGTCGACAAAACGGCCGCGTAATTCACGCGCGGTCAGATCGTAGGCACCTTTGTCCTGCCAGGCGGTGCGGGGGTCGAGCACGGTGGTTGGCACGTCCGGACAGGCGGCCGGCACCAACAGCCCGAAATTATCGTCCTGGCGCAATTCCGACCCGTCCAAGCGACCATCCAAGGCGGCCCGCACCATCGCTCGGGTGTAGGCGATTTTCATGCGTTCGCCCGCGTCGCCGGCGCGGCCGCCGGACCAGCCGGTGTTGACCAGCCAGCAGGTGGCCTGGTGCTTGGCCATTTGGTCACGCAGCATCTCGCCATAGACGCTGGGGTGGCGGGGCATGAACGGCGCGCCAAAACAGGTCGAGAAGGTTGCCTGTGGTTCGCTGCCGAGGCCTTTCTCGGTGCCCGCCACCCGCGCCGTGTAGCCGGACAGGAAATGATACATCGCCTGTTCCGGGGTCAGCCGCGAGATTGGCGGTAACACGCCGAAGGCGTCGGCGGTCAGCATGACAATGTTCCGCGGATGATCGCAGGTGCCGGTGGCGCTGGTGTTGGGGATGAAATCGATGGGATAGCTGGCCCGCGTGTTTTCGGTGTACCGGTTATCATCCAGGTCCAAACGCCGCGTCACCGGGTCGACCACGACATTTTCCAACACCGTGCCGAAACGGCCGGTGGTGGCGTAGATTTCCGGCTCGGCTTCGGCTGACAGGTTGATCACCTTGGCGTAGCAGCCGCCCTCGAAATTGAAAATGCCGTTGTCGCCCCAGCCATGCTCGTCATCGCCGATCAAGGTGCGTGTGCCATCGGCCGACAAGGTGGTTTTGCCGGTACCCGACAGGCCGAAGAAAATCGCCGCGTCGCCGCCGGCGCCGACATTGGCCGAGCAATGCATCGGCAGCACGCCTTGGGCCGGCAGCAGGAAGTTCAAAATGCCGAACACCGATTTTTTGATCTCGCCGGCGTACCAGGTGCCGCCGATCACCACCAAGCGGCGCTCGAAATCGACCAGCACAAAGGTGCCGGAATTGACGCCGTCCTCAGCGCCGCGGGCTTCCAGGCCCGGCACCTGAATGATGGTGAACCCCGGCTCGAAGTCGGCCAGTTCGGCGGTCGGCGGCTGAATGAACATATTGCGTGCGAAGAGATTATGCCAGGCGGTCTCGGTGATCACCCGGATCGGCAGGCGGAAGGCCGGGTCGGCGCCAGCGTAGCAATCCTGCACGAAAACCTCGCGCCCTTGCAGATAGGCGGCGGCGCGTTGGTGCAGAATGTCGAACGCCTCGGCGGCGATCGGTCGGTTAACCTTGCCCCAGTCGACATCGCCGCGATAACTGGCGTGATCGACGATGAATTTGTCATTGGGCGAGCGCCCGGTGTGCTCACCGGTGGTCACCGCGAAGGCGCCGCCGGCGGCGATGGTGCCCTCGCCACGGCGAATCGCTTCCTCATACAATTGGCCCTCGGTGAGGTTCCAATGAGTCGCCCGCAGATTGCTCAAACCGCAGGCCCGAAGGTCCGCCTGATCCGGTGAAAGTCGATTCATCGCCACTCGTCGCTCCCGTCGGTTTTCAAAATCATCTCGTTCGGTTGATAGGGGCATCGCCCCGAAAATGCAATCAATCACTCATTGATCTGTGACGGTGCGGCACGGCCGTCGCGGGCCAAGGCAATGAGGGTGGCGCGCAAATCCTCCAGATCGCTGACCGGCGCCGGAAAATCGATCCGTTTCAAGCGCGCGCCGGCGCGCAGGTCGCAGCCTTCGGCGTCGCAGCCAACCATCCGCCAGCCGGCGGCGAGGTCGGCGCCGGCATAGACGGCGATTGCGTCGGCGTGATCGCTGTTCATATGCGCGATCACGCCCGCCTCGTCGGCCGCCAACGCGGCGCAGGCCGACGCCACCAAAGATTCGGCCGACAGCCATTCGATGCGCCCGAAGCCGGCCACCAGGTGGGCCTGGGTAATGGTCATGCGGTAAAAGTTGAAATCGGTGAAATCGGCGTAAACCTCGGCGCTTGGGTGGCGGCGAAGAAACCGTTGGCTGAGCGCCGGATCGTCGCTGTGCGTCAGTTCTCCCAACACCGTCGCGCGCGGCCCGGTCAGCGGGTCGGCATGGTCGCGGGTGCCGTCGAAAACCAGGGCAGCGCGGCCGTCGACGGCCAAATGATGGCAATGCTCGGCCAAATCCGACAACAGTAGCAGGGGGGCGCCGTCGGCACCGGTCGCCACCAGCACCAAAGCGCCATAAGGCCAGCCATCGCCGGCGCGTGCCGCCGGTCCGCCGACGGTTGTCAGGACGGCGGTTTCGGCGTGTCGCATCAAACGGCGAACCAAGGTTTCGGAAGACGGCGATGGAGCGGGCATGGCGGCAACGGGGCGGGATCGGCAGTGGTAACGTTAATCATATAGGGTGCCTGGCGGCACCTGCCAAATCTCTGCCGTAAACTGCCGCCGATATGCCATAGCTTCGCCCCAATTCCTGCTACACTGCGAAACCTGTCGGACCGCCGATGGTCCGGCGTGGGGAAGGATTGGACAGATGAGCAATCGCATCGCGCTGGTCGACGACGACCAGAATATTTTAACCTCCATCGCCATGGCCCTGGAAGCCGAGGGTTTTCAGGTCTCGACCTATAAGGACGGCGAGGCGGCGCTGCGTGGGTTGGACCAGCGGCCGGTGGACTTGGCCGTGCTGGATATCAAAATGCCGCGCATGGACGGGATGGAATTGCTGCAGCGGATTCGCCGCGATTCCGCCTTACCGGTGATCTTTCTGACCTCCAAGGATGATGAAATCGACGAGGTCCTGGGTCTTCGCATGGGCGCCGACGACTACATCAAAAAGCCATTCTCACAACGCTTGTTGATCGAACGCATCCGCGCCTTGCTGCGACGCCAGGACATGGCCGTCGACGATGGCGCCCTGGCCGGCGAACCGATGCTGGCCCGCGGCCGGTTGATGTTGGATGGCGCCCGCCACTTATGTACCTGGGACAGCCGCGAGGTGGCCCTCACGGTGACCGAGTTTTTGATCCTAAAATCCTTGGCGACGCGTCCCGGTCATGTCAAAAATCGCGACCAACTCATGGACGCCGCCTATGGCGACTCGGTTTACGTGGATGATCGCACCATCGATAGCCATATCAAGCGCATCCGGCGCAAATTTCGTGTCGTCGACAGCGCTTTCAACGAGATCGAAACCTTGTACGGGATCGGTTATCGCTACCGCGAAAGCGCCGCGGAAGCTGGCTGAGGCGCGCCCATGACCGCCGCCCCACAGGAGCGCAAGGCCCCCGCCGCGCGGCCGGGTCGGCGGGGGATCCTGTCGCGCCTGACCTTGCGAATCCTGGCCATCAATTTGTTCGCGGTGGCGATTCTCTTCGTCGGTGTGTTGTACCTCGACCGCTATCAAAACAGTTTAATTCGCGCCGAATTGGAGGCGATCGACCGCCAGGGACGGGTGTTCGCCCAGGCGGTTGGTGAATTGGCGATCCCGTCCGCCCTCGGCGGCCCCAGTCGCTTATCGCCGCCCGCCTTGCGCCGTTTGGTGCGGCGATTGGCGCCGGCGCTGGATATGCGTGTGCGGATTTTCGCGCCCGGCGGGCGCTTGTTGGTGGACAGCGCGGTTTTGCCCGGCCCCGGGGGCTTCATTCGCATGCACCCGCTGCCGCCGCCACGCGATGGCGGGGTGGTCGCTCAAATGTTGTTCGACATGGCCAGGCGGATGGCCGATTGGCTACCACGGCGGGGCGATATGCCGCCCTATCGCGAACGGGCCGAGCAGTGGGCCGACGATTACCTAGAGGTGCGGTTGGCGTTGGCCGGCGAAACCGCGCAACAGGTCCGTTTGACCAGTGACGGGACGTTGTTGTTGAGCGTCGCGGTGCCGGTGCAGAGCTATAAGGAAGTGCTGGGCGCCTTGATGTTGTCGACCGAGGGAACCGATATCGACGCCGCCGTGCGTGACGTGCGATTGGAAATTCTTGGCGTGTTCGCGATTGTTTTCACCATCACCGTATTGCTGTCGCTGTATCTGGCCGGCACCATCATCCGGCCGGTGCAACGTTTGGCGCGGGCCGCCGAGGATGTGCGCACCGGGGGGCGGCGGCGCGGCGAAATTCCCAACTTGGCCGCGCGCGGCGATGAAATCGGCGATCTGTCGATGGCCTTGCGCGATATGACCGAAGCCCTGCGCGACCGGGTCGACGCCATCGAACGGTTCGCCGCCGATGTCGCCCATGAAATTAAAAACCCGCTTACCTCCTTGCGCAGCGCGGTGGAGACCGCGGCGCGCATCGAAGACCCGGGGCAGCGGGCCAAGTTGATGGCGATTATTCTTGACGATGTGCAGCGGGTCGATCGGCTGATCAGTGACATTTCCGACGCCTCGCGGCTCGACGCCGAACTGAGCCGCGCCGATTTCGCGGCGGTCGACTTGGCGGCGATGGCGGCGACGGTGCGCGATGTCTATGGCGTCGCCGGTCTGGACCATGACCGACAGGTGGTCTGCGCCGCCGAGGGGCCCGAGGCGGCCTGGGTGCGCGGCGATGAGAATCGTTTGGTGCAGGTCCTGCGCAACCTCATCAACAATGCCATCAGTTTCTCGCCCGTCGGCGGCGTCATCACCCTCACGCTGATGGCCAATCCCGACCAGATCACCTTGGCGGTCGAGGACGCCGGGCCAGGCATTCCGGCCGGCAAACTCGACAATGTGTTTGAGCGGTTTTACAGCGAGCGTCCGGCGGGTGAGAAATTCGGCACCCATTCAGGGCTAGGCTTGAGCATTTCCAAGCAGATTATCGAGGCTCACGGGGGCCGCATTTGGGCGGAAAATCGTGTTGACGCGGAGGGCAGGGTGACCGGCGCGCGGTTTGTTTTTCGCCTGCCGGGGGCGGCGCCCGGTGAGGCGCGCCAAAACGACGGTTAAGCGTGCCGCCAACTTCGGTTATGCTAACCGAACGGTCGGCATGTGATCGGCGTCCATCGAATGTGGGTGGGGATGGAACGGGTTCACGGGACATGTGTGGCGATTGATGGCGCGGGGGTGTTGCTGCGCGGCCCCTCGGGCGGGGGTAAGTCGGATCTGGCTCTGCGCCTGATTGACGGCGGCGCCACCTTGGTCGGCGACGATCAGCTTGAGTTGAGCCGGGTGCAGGATCGGGTGGTGGCGCGCGCGCCCGGCCCGTTGCAGGGACAATTGGAAATTCGCGGGATCGGCATCGTGGCGGTGGAAGCGGTCGCCCAAGCGCCGCTCGCCCTGGTCGTCGATCTAATCCCGGCCGATCAGGTGATCCGCTTTCCCGATCCGGCCGTCTGTCACTATCTTGGGTTGGCCGTTCCGCTGCTTGCCCTCGCCGCCTTTGAGGCTTCGACCCCGGCGAAAATCATCTTCGCCTTGCGAAATCCCGAGGCCCTCCGATGAGCGTCAACAGCTCTTCGGCGGCGCCGGCACCGCCGGTCGAGGCGGTTTTGGTCACCGGTCTGTCCGGCGCCGGGCGCACGACGGTGCTGAAAATTCTCGAGGACCATGGCCGGGAAACGGTCGACAACCTGCCCCAGGGTCTGCTGCCGGCTTTGTTGGCGGCCCCCTCTGCAGCGCCTACGACGGCGGCGCCAGCGCCGTTGGCGATTGGTTTGGACGTCCGCGCTCGCGGCTTCGACGCCGGCGCCTTGGTGGCTCTCCTCGACGGCGGGCGCGGCGCGCGCGCGCGGCCATTGCGGATGGTTTTTCTGGATTGTGACGACGAGACCTTGATCAAGCGTTTCACCGAAACCCGGCGCACCCATCCGCTGGCCGTCGACCGACCGGTCGCCGACGGTATCGCGGTCGAGCGGCGGGCGTTGGCACCTTTGCGCGCGCGCGCCGACCTGGTGATCGACACCTCCGAAATGTCGGTCGTCGATCT